>NZ_JAUBTK010000016.1:0-105859 GCF_036702455.1 Microcoleus sp. D2_18a_D3 | reverse complement strand
TGTCTGATACCCGTTAGTAGACGTTCCCTCTTTATCAATGCACTATTTGGTTATTTTGTCAATGCGTAAGTCCTATAAAAAATTAAATTTAAGATTAGGATGAGATTTATGTGCATTTCGTTAAGGCTATTGCCAGGGCCGTTTTTTGCGATCGGTTTTTTAGCTGCGCCGTGAAGCGAAGCTATCCCGTAGCGAATCGCCCGCAATTGATCGTCGTCCCTTCGATCGGCTACCTACCCTTCAAAACCAGAATTAGCGACTGACTAGCCCCATCCCTCCCACATTTTGCCCACTCTGACTTGTTCGAGTCCTCTGCCGGAGGCCCAAGCCTGTCCCTACAACGATAGGATTAGGCTGATGCGGGCCCCACGGGCGATCGATCCTCACAAACAGCACGGCCGGTATGTCTTTAAGGCTATGCCTTCGGGTAGGATTAGTAGGACGAGAGGAAGTGGATAAAATGAGCGCTAGCAGCAATTCAACAGAAATTAAGTTCGGAACCGATGGGTGGCGGGGACTGATTGCCCATGACTTTACTTTTGCCAACGTGCGAAAAGTCACCCGTGCGATCGCCAGTTACCTAGAAACCGCTTACACCAAAGACCGCCCAGTTCTAGTCTCCTACGATACCCGCTTTCTGGCAGACGAGTTCGCCCGCACCTCGGCGGAAGTATTGGCAGATTTGGGATGGACGGTGAAAGTGGTCGATCGAGATTGCCCCACACCAGTCATCGCCTACAGCGCCAAGCATCTCAACTCCGCAGGAGCCCTGATGTTCACGGCTTCGCACAATCCCGCACCTTACTGCGGCATCAAATACATCCCCGACTACGCGGGCCCGGCCACCCCGGAAATTACTGATACCATTGTGGCAAATATTGCTGGTGCTTCTGATGCCCCAGCCAAAGGCAGCCACAACGATAAAATCTCCAGTTTTGACCCGAAACCCGAATATCTGAAGTTTCTTTATACTTTGATCGATGTGGAGCGGATTCGCTCTGCTAAGTTGAAGGTGAAGTACGACGCTCTCTACTCGACTTCTCGCGGCTATCTCGATGGGGTTTTGGAACACTGCGGCTGCGAAGTCGAAAGTTTTCACACCTACCGCGACGTGCTGTTTGGTGGCGGAATGCCCGAACCCAAGGGGGAACAGTTAGTTGAGTTGGTGGAAGCTGTTAAGAAGGATTCGGCGGATTTGGGTTTAGCTACCGATGGCGACAGCGATCGCTTTGGTATTGTTGACGAGTTGGGAAATGTCTTGACTCCAAATACTGTACTGTTGCTGCTGGCGCGTCACTTGGTTAAGAATAAAGGATTGACTGGGGCGATCGTCCGTACAGTCGCAACTACCCACTTGCTGGACAATTTGGCCGCCAAGTACGGTTTAACAATCTACGAAACCGCCGTCGGTTTTAAATACATCGGCGAAAAAATGCGGGAAACTGCGGTGCTCATCGGTGGCGAAGAATCTGGCGGTTTGAGCGTTTTGGGTCACATTCCTGAAAAAGACGGGATTTTGGCTGATATGCTAGTTGCCGAGGCGATCGCCTATGAAGGCAAACCGCTTTCTCAGCTAGTCGAAGAAGCCATTAAAGAAGCCAACGGCCCCCTGTACAACAAACGTTTGGACTTGCACCTCGAAGAAGCCCACAAAGCAGCCGTTTTGGAATCTTTTACCAAGAATCCCCCCACAGAAATAGCAGGTATCGGCGTTAAGGAAATCGGCCGCAAAGACGGAATTAAACTTTATCTTGAAGACGGTGGCTGGGTACTGCTGCGGCCTTCGGGAACCGAACCCTTGATGCGCGTTTACATGGAAACCAATTCTGTGGAAAAAGAAAGCCAAGTTGCCGAACACATGGAAAAGGTAATTTCTCAGTTAGAACCTGTTTAACTTTCTACCTATTCCAACGGGGGTTTTTCCCCTAGCGTTTGGGATTGTGAGGTGCGCCAAGCGCACCTTACGTATTTTTGATAACTGCTGGGTCAGTTATATATTTGCAATACACTTGGATTTGTTTAAGTTGGGGAAGTGTCAATTTGTTTATGTTTGTTAAATTTTTAATTAATTAAAAAAATCCTCTATTTTTCCGCATCTACTTGACTTTTCCCCTAATCGTATTGTAGACTATTATATAATAGGAGGGTGGCAAAAATAAAATTTTTTTTACACGTATTTCAATTATAAAAAAAACTATACAAGTTAAATTACTAGCCTGTCAACCGGTTTATGAAAACAATTCCTCTGCTCGCCATTAGTTTTTTAGTAGCAATTTTAGTAAGCGCGATCGGCATTATCTCAGTGCAGAACGCCGCCCCAGTATCCTTAAACTTTATCTTTTTTCAATCGATACAAATGCCCGTAGGAGTAGTATTGGCAATGAGCCTGAGTGCAGGACTGATCGGAGGTGCGCTACTGCAACCGCTGTGGAACCTTTCAGATTCCCAAAACTCGCGTCCTAAATTTCCGGCAAATCCAGAAGAATCCGACACCGTACAATATTAAATAGATTTGAGCCATTAAAGGGAATATACCTGGCCGTCAATCAGCAGCCGAGTAATTCCCTTTGCTCGCAAATAAGGTGCTGCTTTTTGCAGCATACTGCTGTCAGGAATCTTGAAAACCCTTTGATTGCGAGTAGCAAACCGGCGGGCCACTCGGTGATTGTCAAACACTGCCAGAGTTTTCTCGCGAATTTCCGCCGCCGGAATTTGACCCAGTTCGCCAAAAGCTTTTAGAGGTCTGGTGATTAACTCTGCCGCCCGATCGACCACCAAGTAACAAATTTTGGGCAGAGATGCTTCGCTTAAAGGCAAAACTTGAATTAGTCCTGTACCCCGAAGCTCGATCAACTCGCCCGACGATAGTGAACCCAGGAGACTGCTTTCAAACAGAGAGTCTTCATCCTCTACATCTTCGTCGAAGTCGTCATCTAAATCGTCTTCATCATCCTCATCATCCTCATCATCCTCGTCGTCGTCCTCGAAATCCCTAAAGTCTTCACCTGCCAGCAGCCCTTCTGCTGGCAGCATTGCCTTTAGTTCACCAGTCACAACAGCGCGGTGGCTCCGATCGGCAAGATTGGGTGCTTGGGCATCTGGCACATCAGAAATATCCCAATCCGACTCTACATTCCCTCGAGTTTTGAGTTCTGCAACTGGTTCAGGGACTGATCCAGAACGCTTTCGGATCGTCGGTCTCGAATTTGAGGCTGACTGCTGGACTGGGACTGACTCCGACAGGGGGACACCTACAGGATCGATTTCGCCATCTGCCGACGGCTCAGTAGTCGCCTCTGTCGCTTCAGAAACACTGCTGCGATCGGACAAACGCTTTTGTTTTTGCTGGACTAGAAATTCGTATTCCGGCTCCGACAAAGCACCCTGAAGGATGCGCCTCACAGTCGAACTGCTCACTCCGTAGCGCTTTGCCAGAGTGATAGTATTCTCGTTTGACTGTCGGTACAGCCTGATGAGTTCGCGTTTGTCTGAATCGGAGAGTTTTGTAGGCGTCATGCCAAGTTTTCCAGCAAAAAGACTTGAAATACTCACCGGGCTAAAGCCGCAGTGATTCTTGACGCTTCATTGGGTTCTGCTACCGAGGTAGTCTGACAATCCCTCTGCGTCCATTTAGAGTCGTGGCAATTCCCTATCCCGACTTTTTCTATATTTTTAGCAGCATTTTCGTCTCTATCTTGCTCAGTGCCACAATTCAAACAAAGCACTGAGCGAATAGACAAATCGATTTTACCCCACTTGAAGCCACAGTCTGAACAAACTTGGCTAGTAGGTTCCCATCGACTAATTACTTTGAACTCTCTGCCAAACTTTTCAGACTTGGCTTCACAAAGAGTCCTGAATTCTCTCCATCCTTGCTGGCTAATCGCTCTCGAAAGTTTCCGATTCTTGACCAGGCCCGACACATTTAAATCTTCCAAAATAATCACTTGGTTTTCGTTGACTATTTTGGCAGATAGTTTGTGCAGGAAGTCTTTGCGAGTATCGGTGATTTGATTATGCAACTTGGCAATTTTGATGCGAGTTACATTCCTTCTCCTAGAATCCTTTGGTTGACGAGCTAATTTGCTTTGTAGTTTGCGAACTTTCCGGTCTAGCTCTTTGTAGCCTGGGCTTTCGACTTTTTCATCATTGCTCATTACTGCAAAAGTTTTTATCCCTAAATCAATTCCGATGCTTGGATTCTTAGCTTCGACTTGAATTGGTTGAATCTCTACGACAAAACTCAAGAAATAACCGTTGGCACAGTCCTTGATTACCGTGACAGAACTAGGTGCCGACGGCAATTCTATTGACCAAATCGGATTGACAATCCCAATCTTAGCTAAGTAGACACCTCCGTTCTCCTTCATTGAGAAGCCACGACGGGTAAGTCTTGCCGATTGGCGGCTCGTTCTTTTTTTGAACTTAGGATGTCCAACTTTACGTCCTTTTCTCTTTCCTTTACAGGAGTCGAAAAAGTTCTTGAAAGCGATTTCTAAATCGGCCACAGACTGCTGCAAGGGAACACATGACACATCCTCCAACCAAGCTCTTTCTTCAGTCTTTTTTGCCTGAGTAATTACTATTTTCTGAAGCTCTGCGGATTTAGGCTTTTTTTCAGACTGCTTGCAGAGAGCTAAGGCATCATTCCAGACAACCCGAACACAACCAAACAACTGAGCTAAGCTCTGCTTTTGTTGAGCTGTCGGATAGATTCTGTACTGATACCTTGCTTTCATTGTTTTCTGTTGTTTGAATTACTTTATTATACCATATTATACCATGTACTATTGATACAAACGATAAAAATCGAAGAGAATTAAAGCCGTCCTACAAGGACGGGGCTTGAGCCCTCCGCTACGCTCCGCCCAGTTCTTTGGTGAAAAGACGCAGGCTAGCAGTCAGCGAACTGTGATTTTTCATCTTCGATTTCAAGCTCAGAGATGCCGACAAGGGCAAAGAAGCTTTCGCGTCCCCATCGCTTGCCCAAGCAACCCTAATCTCAAATCGCTACGCTGCGCGACGACTGCGCCTGCTCTGGCGAGAACGGGTTGAGATGTCATGTTCCAAGATAGCTCCAATCCCAAACAGTATGGCACTGAAAACAAAAAAGACTTCCAGCAAACTGCCGCTTTGATAAGTACCCTCAGCCTGAGTATCGCGCCATTTAAAGTACATATCTGCGATGTAAAGCGAAAAAGTTGCCGCCGCAATCATTCTCCAAGATTGGGAAAAACGTCCTCCCCAAAACGCCAGCAGCAATGCAGTAGCAATAATCAGCAGAAAAACGTCCCCGACGATGTAAAACAAATTGATTGCATAGGCGTAAGGCGACAGTTGCTTGTCAAGTGCTATTACCCATGTGGGAGTTTTACTTGGTTCTGCTGCTGCTTCTTCTTCTTCTTCTTCTTCGGGTGCGGATTTAGCAGCAGTCGCGGCTGTTCCTGTTACCTTTGAGTTGGAGGAATTTTCTAAACCAGGCCCTTTTGCCGCAGGCGCTGGCGCAGAGCCTGTCACTACTTCCTGGGTGGCTGCTGGAGACATTCCTAGCTGTAGCCTCCAAGACTCAGGTGCAGCAACCCAGATAGCTACAGCAATCCCGAAGGCTGCAATTCCCGCTAACAAAGCCCACTGCCAAATTTCTAGATTCAGCCGTTTGGAAGTCACAGCGATCACCATGCCCCCAATCAGTACCACATAGCTGCCCAGATAAAAGGCATCTGCGGGGGACACGTCCGGGTCGGCCTCGAAATACAGTTCCCAAATGCCAAATAGCACACCGCCGATAAAATAGAACAGCATCCCCAGACCAATGCCCAGCCAGACGTTGCGCCCGCTGACCATGTGCGGGCTTTGCCAGTTTCTAAAACAAACTAATGCAGCTCCCAGGTAGGCCCCGCATTCAAAAATATAAGTGCCGATCGAGTACCACAGAGGTAAACCCTCTTCTGCTGAGAGGGGGACGCTGAACAGCAAAAAGAACAGCAGCGCCATGACAGCCCAGACAATGCCCACAATCACTAGGGTCTGAGCTGACAGTAAAGATGAAGATGTAGATGACTTTTCTGAAGTGCTACTCATAGGGATTCCACGAGACCTAACTAGCGGTTGAACGCACCCCATCTCAATCTTTGATTGGAGATGAGGATTCTTTCGCCAAAAACCTTAAAAAACCTCGATCTGACGCTTCCGGGATAACTGGCGTCCTCAGTGTGTCGTCGGGGCTTTTGCCCTCGTACACTATAGAAAGACTAAGCAAGAATAATATCTATTTACTAATTCAATAAATTAGTTGTTAGTCGATCTTGTACCCCGAAATATAATGATAGACATACGGTAGATGTCTCCACCCTTAAGGTTTTTACAGTACCAAATCTATCTCTGAAATTATACCCTCAAAGGTTGAGGTATCTGTTTTTTTGCTTTCCCATTTCCCTACTCATATCAATGATTCTAGGCGGGGAATGCGATCGAAACTTAGTTAAATTGCCAGACCATAGGTGGCATCCAAACCGAATCAACAATTTGGTTGGTCAATACAAGTTGGCAATCCAACCTGTATATCGCGTACCCCCTACAGTGCAATTATCTAAGCTCCATTATCTCGACCCAATTGTCTGAGCAATTGTCACAGATTTTCTATCCTGCGATCCACAACTTGTTGAGGGCTGATTGTTTCAGCCAATCTAGAAACTGAGTCCGATCCGGTGCTGGCATATCTTGCAGCACATCGCTCACTCCCTCCGCGAAGTCCGTATTGCCAAAATATGATTTGCCCAAGCGGTGGAGTTCTTGCAATAAGGTCTTGAGATGCTGCTCTTGCCAAGGAGGCACCTTGTGATTTTGCAAGGGACTAACGGTTAGCCAGTTTTTTATCGCATCAGGGGAGTCTGCCTGGGGGAAGTTTCCCTGCTGAAATACCTTGGCGATATCTTTCTGAAACGATGTGGCTTGCCTTGCGCCTAAGAGGTCTTCTACATCGAAGTAAACAGCTTGGAGGAGCAGCAGACAAGCCTGCGCGAACAGTGGTGCTTTGGCTGCTTCATTCCCTGCCGGTTCTTCACCGGCAAGCTGATCTAAACGGACTTTTCCCCAGACGCTATATCTATCCGGCTCTTCTAGCAGAACACAGGCTTTGCCTCGGTTGTCGGTTAAGTCCCGCCACAAGGCTCTGGCGTCTTCTGCTTGCTTGCCGTTGAAGGCGCTGATCAGGCGAAAAGTCTGCCCCTGATAATTGAGAATGGGAATTTGTTGATCCCGTTTTGGGTGTTGAAAATTGGTTATTTCAACATCCTGCCGTTTCAGAATAAACATGACACTGCGATTTGACTCCTGTCATGGCCGAGGTGCTGTGCTTTTGACACTCCCGATGCCTAAAGGCGAAGGGATTCTTGATTCAGCGAGTCCACTTAAATTAGCAGGATTGCTCCCGATCACCCAGAGATGGTTCTCTCCTCAAGCGTTCCGATACTTTTTTGCTAACAAATGTTAACAATTATCTAAGCTGAGATTGTCTCTCAGCCTTGGCGTATAAATCAATGCACGAAGGAAAATCCCCCGCGCACAATTTAGGACTGCTGTACTGGCAACGCTTGATTTTCGCGCTCGTGCCGAGCAGGCGATTGACTGTTTTGCTTTGATGCCGTAGAGGAAGCTTATATAGAGGCTCCGTACCATCAGGGATTTTCACCTGAGTCTTTCAATCCTAGTTCTACCACATTTTTATCAAATATCAAGTCGAGCAGAATGTTAGCCAACATAACTCAATATCAGCAAATTAGTCATTCTGGCTCAACTCATACCTCAAATCAGGAGACGATCTCTGGTTTTGCGGTAATGCGGTCAGCGTTTTAGGCTTTGCCACTAGGGGATGTTAACATAACCAATAGACATCTGGGAAAAAGCACCTGTGACTCTTGTGCTGTCTGAGTTCCGTCTTAATTTGGGGAGATATCCGATCGACCAAATATTGGGGTTTCAACTCGACCTCTAAATACTTTACCCGAGTTCACCAAAAAACGAGCGAGAAGCACCGGGCTACCGACATGGGGAGGAAAGCGGCTGCGACGACCGTCGCCGTGGAATGATCGCAACTTGAGTCGCAATGATATGATAAGTGCAGCGATTAAGAATAACCATCTACGTGTTGAAGCATTTTAGTTTCGGTGAGATTCCGGCACAGTACGCCACTACTGCATTTGAGCAGGAAGCCTACTTAACTGACAAAAAATATCAAAATGTGGAGCGTACCTATCTGGCATAAGTGATGGACTCCGAAAGCCGAAAAAAGCCAAAAGTATACGCAAAGCTTGGATTCGTCCATGCTGAGTGGGTAGAGGCGCATTCATAACGCCTTTGAAAGTCCCTTTGTGGTCTTATTCAAGAATCCCCCTGATTCATCAGTGGGGAGTATCAAATAATTTACTTGCTCGATCGCACACTGCACCGATACAATAATCTTGTTAGCGATTTTTGAGTTGGGTGCGTAACTCAGTTGGATAGAGTAGCTGCCTTCTAAGCAGCGAGCCGCAGGTTCAAGTCCTGCCGTACCCGTAGATAAAACCTAATAACATCAATGCTTTGAGCCGTTCTTTACCGAAAAGTAGAGAGCGGCTCAAACCTTGTTTGTTGTGCATTTGTTGTGCATTTGTTGTGCAAGACAATTGCACAACAAACGCACAACACTGCCTATCTGGGTCAGGTGGTATCCCGGCATCCTGTCGGTAGACACTGCTACCCTTCTGAGTATAGGTTTGCCACAGCCGATGTGGTATCATAAAAAGTCTATTGTGTCAATAGCCTAGCTCCTGCGATGTTCAAACAGCAACAGCAGGTTGTGGGCCGAGTAGCCCTCAGAGGTTATCCTTAGTAATCAGGCTAGTTTCCGACAGGTTTGGATATGTTCCCAACAACTCTATTTCATGTTCCCCAAAATTTAATGCTATTACTCGACCGCAGCGCGATCGACCAATTAAAGCCCCTATTGGCGCAAGCAACCGGAATGCCTATAGTTGCATCGGAAAATACGGCAACAATTGCGCTCGTATTGGTTGCTCTGGGAATTCTGGGTTGGGGATTTTATCGCGCCAGACCTTTTGGCAAACTGGGAATTTTGGCTTGGTTGCAGTCTGTTGCGCTGATGAGTCCCTGGCTGCTGTTCTTTGGTTTGTTCGCCGCCGGAATTTACCTCAATCTAGTGGCGGTATTGTTGCTGCTAGTGGCATCCACGGGATTGTACATTTATCTGGGCCGGCAATTGCGTAAGGCTGCATCTGATACAGTGCTGCCGAGGCCGGATGCTGCTGAGGTAAAGTCCCAAAGCGATGCTTTCTCGACCCCTGAGTCGCAGCGACCACCAGGCCCAGAAACCATTAAGATCGTCACCTCGTCGCCAGCGAATAATGAATTACAAATTATTCCCGTTCCAGTGGAAGACCTCAAGGCAATTAAAGGCATCTTTGGAATTGATACTTTCTTTGCCACAGAAACGATTCCCTATCAAGATGGGGTAATCTTGAAAGGCAATCTCCGAGGAGACCCAGAACAAGTACACTCACGTTTGACGGCAAGTTTGGAAGAAAGATTAAACGATCGCTACCGCCTATTTTTAGTAGAAAATCAGGACGACAAGCCCGTAGTTATTATCTTGCCCAGCACCAACGACCCGCAGCCAACAACCGTGTCTCAAAAAATCCTAGCAGTCGTGCTGCTGCTGGCAACAATTGCTACTAGCTTAGAGACAGGCGGTTTGCTGCTAGGTTTCGATTTCTTTAACTCGCCGGCTAGATATCTAGAAGTTCTGCCAATTGCAGCGGGAATTTGGGCGGTTTTAGGCTCTGGGGAAATTGCTCGCCGAGTGCTGGCAAATCGGTACAAGGTTGGCTTGAGTTGGCCGTTTTTTATACCAACTTTGCAGATAGGTTGTTTTGGCGCGATCGACCGTTTTGAGTCGCTGCTGCCCAACCGTAAAGTTTTGTTTGACATCGCTTTTGCCGGGTCAGCGGCTGGGGGAATAGTTTCTGTGCTAATGCTGGTAACGGGTTTGCTGCTGTCTCACCCCGGCAGTTTGTTTCAAATTCCCGCAGAATTTTTCAAGGGATCGGTTTTGGTGGGAACTTTGGCAAAAGTGGTTTTGGGTTCGGCGTTGCAGCAGCAGATTGTTGACGTTCACCCGCTGGTAGTTATCGGTTGGTTGGGCTTGGTAATAACGGCGATTAATTTGATGCCGGCGGGACAGTTGGACGGGGGTAGAATCGTGCAAGCCATCTACGGTCGGAAAATAGCCAGCCGCACTACTTTGGCGACTTTTGTGGTGCTGGCCATCGTTTCTTTAGTTAATCCTTTGGCTCTGTATTGGGCGATCGTGATTCTGATTTTACAGCGGAATCTGGAGCGGCCGAGCCTCAACGAGCTGACTGAGCCTGACGACGCTCGCGCGGCTTTGGGTTTGCTAGCTTTGTTCTTGATGATTGCTGCCCTGTTGCCTTTGACTCCGGCTTTGGCTGGCCGTCTGGGAATCGGGAACTAGCAGTAGTCGGGCATCTGTGGTAATAGGCTCTTGGGTTGCGGTAAATTAGTGGAATATAGGAATTGAGCGATCGAACTGAGAACTGAAGGGCGATCGGGTTCCTAACTACTAATTTCCAATTAAGAGCCCCGCCCGGGGCAATTTATCTATTACCAAAAGTTGATTTTTTTATAACCCAAAATTTGTTTAAACTTGATCAATTAAGTTTAAATAACTTATCTGAGCCTATAGGATAAAGTCATGGCTAATCAACTTCCTCCTGTATTGGTAACTTTTGATGCAGATGTTTTAATGACGGGCAGAACCCAAGTGTGGCAAGAATATTCCAAGGTGGGAACTTGCTATATCCCGGAAGTAGTGTACGACGAAATAGATCGTCTGACAGGGCAAGCGGTGGAAAAAGCTCAAGAGCAAGTAGCTAGAGAGTTTATGCGATTTTTTGCCGACAGCGGTTGGATTGCAACTGACGCTCAGGAAACACACCGAGCTCTCGAACCTTCGATCAAAAATCAAAGCAAGCCAGCAATGCTCGTGGTGGCGACGGCTCAGTGCGTTTACGGTTTGGCTCAGGAACACCCGGAGGCATTGGTGATTTTTGTTTCCAACAGCCAGCCTCTGCTGAAGCGGCTGGCTTCTGTAGGCGCTACGAATCTCTGCGGGATTACCGGGGCGATGCTGTTAAATTGGGCGAGGAAAGGGGAACGCCCGCCGGCGGCGACTCAGCAATTGCAAAGTTTGATGCGTACCCTCGCCGAACGCAAATCGACTCAGCGCCCTAACAGCAGAATTCAGGATGCTGCTGTTGGCCAAACGGGGGCTTCTGCTAGCAAGTTAACGGGAACCCGCGGCGCTTCGGAGCTAAAATCGCCCAGCAGTTTTACTAAAACTAATAAAACGGGTTTGACTCAGAAGCGCAGTGCGAGTTCGCGCCCCAAAACGTCGCCCCGCAGTCGCGAGGAGTCGATAGATTACGAGCCGGCTGTATATCGCATGAAACATATTACACCTCCGAAAAAAAGGAACAGCGGTTTTCTGTCTAGTGCGTTCAATTTTTTGGGAGCGTTATTTTTCTTGACGGTAGCGGTAGGTATTTTGTGGCGAGTGTTCGATGTTAGGGGTTTTAGAAAGACTTTTGTGCCGGCTCTACCACAGCCTGTGCAACAATTTGTTAAGTCGATCGACCCTAAATAATCTGGTTTTCTGAAAATTTCACCTTCTGATCCCCTGGCATCGGAATAATAAAATCGAGTCAACGCTTAACACTCAACCATTCAGTTTTTCGACTCCTCCTTCTACAACCAACAGTCAACAGTCAACAGTCAACAATCATGATGAGTGCAACCGGAATTGATATCATTCACTATTTAAAGCTGGTGCTGTTCCTTCCACAGGTCGAATAATGACCGGTTTATTAGTAGATCGTTGCTGAAAAAGTGCCTTGAGTGCCAAGTCAAGACTTTCTGCCATGACGATGCGGTTTTCGTAGGCAGCAATAACTCTGATTAAAGTCGGCAAACTATTGCGTTCGGCTTCTAAGTAAAGAGGTTCCACATACAGTAAAGATTGTTCAATGGGAATTACTAATAAGTTTCCTTGAATGGCTTTTGATCCCTGGCGATTCCAGAGAGATATTTGTTCGGAAATAACCGGATCTTGGTTAATTAAAGCTTCTATTTGTTCCGGGCCGTAAACTAATCGCTGTTTGGGGAACAGATACAGCAGCAATTTTCCGTACTCGCTACCATCCGATCGCCCTGCAATCCAAGCAATTAAATTGTTGCGACTTACTGGTGTAAATGGAAGCAGCAAAATAAATTCTTCGGCTTTTTCAGTTGGCAGCTTCATAATCAAATAATAGGGTGATACGGGCTGCTGTTCGCTGCCATAAATTTCATTGGGAACTCGCCACAAATCCTCCCGATTGTAAAATACTTGCGGGTCTTCCATATGATAAGTTAGCAAGCGTTCTGATTGAATGCTCAGCAAATCTACAGGATATCTGATATGTTTGCGGAGAGCCGGAGGCATTTTGTCAAGGGGTTTGAATAGTCCGGGAAAGATAGCCATCCAACTGTTAATAATCGGATCGGAGGGATGGGCAACGTAGAAGTCAACAGACCCGTTGTAGGCATCAATCACTACTTTAACGGAGTTGCGGATGTAGTTAAACTCATGATTTCCGGGGTCAGAATACGGATAGCGATCGCTCGCTGTATAGGCATCGATAATCCAGTAAAGATAGTTGGGAGATTTATCAGTGACCGAGGGTGAAGGTTTAATCTCGTTGCCATTTTCATCTTTTTCTTTTTCTATATCGTCATTGCTAAGATTGGCGTTCGCTACTACTAAATACGGGTCAGAATCGTAGCGCAAAAAAGGAGCTATAGCCCGGACTCTTTTATTAATATTTCGACGGTACAGCAATTTAGTTTCTGGCGTAAAATTGCGCGTCAGTGCCATTTGCCAATTTTTGAGATAATTAGCAAACAGCCAGCGCCGCCACATAGAACCGATCGCAATTCCGCCCCTACCGCTGTAAGTATTGTAAACATTGTCTTCGCCGCTGGGATAGTCGAATTCTTTGACTTTTGTGGGCGCCATCGCTTCTGTATCGGTGATTTCGCCGTAGTAAATTCGCGGGTAGCCGATCGGAATACTGGCCCGAATTCGATCGCTGGTTACTTCCAAAGCAGTCTCCCCTTCCTGGGCTGCAACTCCAATATCTTTGACGAAATAATCGGGTAAACCGCCGACACCGACTGTATTTACCGGAGAAAGAGTAAAGCCGTAACCGTGAGTGTAAATCAGGTGTTTGTTCACCCAAGTTTGAGCTTCGGGGGCAACTGCCGTGTAATCTAATTCCCGCGCTGCCAGAAACACTTGTTGGCTTTCAGAATCTCCCTTTTTTGCTTTTTCATTTTTGATTGTGTAGCGCTCTATATCGGCATCAGGAAATGTATAATAGGGTCTAATTTGCTGTAACTGTCGGGTGGTTTGCAGCAGCGGCTGCTTGTCCCACAGCCGGATGTTGCTAATAGTAAGTTTATTTTTTTCTAAGTCGGCATAAGTAAGTTTTCCGGCGGGATCGAAAGTTTTTATTTCTATATTGTTGAGGTCAAAGGCTTCTTGAGTAAAGGCAATACTGCGCTTAATGTAGGGCTTTTCCCTTGCTAATTCGTTAGGTTTAACTAGGAGTTGCTGCACAATTGTTGGCAGCAGCCAAGTTCCCAACAAGCTTAAAGTTAGCCACGCTATAATAATCTTTTTTATGAGTTCATGTTTTATTTTGAATGGGTAAACTTGCCACAGCATCAAAACGGCGATCGCCCCCGCCAAAATACTCAAAAATCCATACCAGGGCAGCCGTACCGTTACGTCAGCATAATTCGCCCCGTAAGTAACGTCTCCCCGCGAATACAGCAATGCGTAGCGCCCCAGCCAGTAGCGGAATGCAACGGCTAGCATGAAAGCTGCACCCAACCCGTACAAGTGCCCCTGCTGTGATCGAGAAAACCCCAAAAAGACCCCTTGACTCAGGCTATTTCCCGATAGCAAATATGTTAAAGCACAAGATACTAAACTGTACAAAAATACAACTGTCAGCCAGAATCCTAGCAAATCTAAGATTGGCAAAATAAATACATAAAAGCTAATATTTTGATGGAAAAGAGGGTCGGTTGTGTTAAAATTAATAGGGTGAAAATATTGCAAAACATTTGTCCAGCGACTGGTGGCAATCAGCCCGATCGCCAAACTGAGAAAAAGGGCGATCGCCCGCAGCCAAAAATCAGGCTTAATTACCACAGCTAAAATTGCCCCCAGCAGCAAGCCCAACTGCCACCAGCGAGAAAATAGCTGCACCCCTATTTGTTGGATTGACTCAATTCCCAACTGCACGGGCGGTGCAGGCAAATTGCCAGCTATACGGAAATAGGCGATACTGCTTGCAGCTAACAGCGCGCAGTGAATTACTATAAAAGTTGCGATCGAACTCAATCCGAATACCGTCAACAGCAGCCAGGAAAAGGTAAGTTGGGATTTAGCAACAGGTAATTCGTAATTCTTCCCAGTTTTGTTGGTTCTTAGTGGAGCGAATAGCGCCCCCGCAATCGGCGATTTCATTTCCTCTGCGGGATGTTCCAGGCGGCGGGCTAAAGCCAAATTTCCGAGCAAAAAGGCAGAAGAAACAGCAATTGCGATCGTCCCCAGCAACCCTTGAGTTTTCAGCTTTAACAGAAAAACCTGAAGATATCCAACTTCCTGAAACCAGAGAATTTCTGCCGAAATGCGGGAGGCAAACTCAACAACCAGCCCTAGCCCCGCAATCAGTAGGATTATTTGATAAATTCGCCTATTAGTCATTAGTTATTAGTCATTAGTTATTAGTCATTAGTTATTGGTGGAATGATAACTGATATCAGGTTCGAGCAAATTACCCTCCCGAATGATGCTTTTGCCGCAAGGGTTGGAGGCATTTTTATTCATGGTAATTTACCGGACATAATATGACTCCTGCTTTCGGGTCAACTGACTAATGACTAATGACCAATGACTAATGACAAACTAGCTGTACTGCTGATTGACATCCACATCCAAATTAAACAGTGTTTGCAAAGTTTGCATCGCTTGCCGCCGCGCCTCAATATCCTGCTGAGCGCGCAACTGTACCATCGGATCGTGCAAAATCTTATTCACAATCCCCCTGGTTAAAGATTCAATCACGTCTTGATGTTTCTCCGAAAATTCCGAACCCAGACGCGATAAAGCTTTTTCTAACTCTTGTTCCCGAATCAATTCTATTTTATCCCGCAAACAGCTAATAGTAGGAACTGTTTCCAGACTGCGCCACCAGAGATCGAAAGCCTCTACTTCCTGTTCCAGCAAGCCCTGAGCTTCCATTGCCATTTTGCGGCGGCTTTCGTGGTTTTGAGCTACCACTGCTTTCAAGTCGTCCACATTAAACGATCGCACATTAGCGAGTTCGTTCGCATCCGAGTCAATGTTGCGTGGCACAGAAATATCCACCAACATCAAAGGGCGATTCGGGTCTAAAACCGCTTCCAATTTAGCTTTATTTAACAGTGGCTCGGTAGCTGCGGTACTGGTAAAAACCAAGTCAGAACTGGCAATTATCTGCATCATTTCCGAGAGCTGATACAGGTGCAATTCAGCATCTTTAAACTGACCGGCCAACTCCAGGGCGCCCCGCACAGAGCGGTTAACGATCGAAATATGGCTAGCTCCTTTTGAGAGCAAATGCTGCACCAAAAGCCGCGACATTTTGCCAGCACCGATAATTGCAATTTTGCTGCTTGCTAAATGCTGACCCTTCATTTGAGCCAATTCTGCCGCCGCAGAACTAATCGAAACTGCACCGGTACCGATGCTAGTTTCCGTGCGAACTCGCTTCCCTGCTGTGAGAGCTTGCTTGAACAAGCGCTCTAAAATTCTGCCTACACCTTTGTACTGCTGGGCGAGTTTGTGAGTTTGTTTTACCTGAGCCAAAATTTGTCCTTCTCCGAGCACCAAACTGTCGAGGCCAGAAGCCACTCGCATCAAGTGCATCACCGCATCTTCGTGCAGCAAAATAAACAGGTGAGGGCGCAAAGACTGCAAAGGAACTTTACTGCATTCTGAAAGGAACTGAATAACCTCTCGCACTCCCGGCTCCGACTCGCTGGTAACAATATAAATCTCTAAGCGGTTGCAAGTGCTGAGGATGGCAACCTCTTGAATGTGCGGATAGCCGCGCAATTGGGCGATCGCCGCTTCAACTTTCTGTTCTGGAATGCTCAGTTTTTCGCGAACTTCTACCGGTGCTGTTTTGTGGCTGAGACCTACGACTGCAATATTCATATCTGTGATTTGTCACTATTTCTTTCTTAGTTGTTAACAGTCACCTGTTATTAGTTCTTAGTTTATCGCTAATTGCTAATCACCGGTGACTGTTAACAGTTAACTGTTAGTGGTTAACTGTTAACTGTTAACTGTTAACCACTAACTAATCACTAATTCAATTGCAAAGATTTCGGCTGGTCAAACATATGGATTGTATCCACAAACCGAGCAGTTTTCGACTGAGAAGAAATTACCAAACTTTCAGTGCGAGCGCCGCCGCCAAAGAAGCGAACTCCATTCATCAGCGTTCCGGGAGTAATCCCGCAAGCTGCAAACAGAACTGTTTCTCCAGATGCCAGCTCTTCAGCATTGTAAATCTTGTCTGGGTCTGTGATGCCCATGTCTTTCAGGCGGGCGATATTGCTCTCTTTGCTTTCACCGATCAAACCAGTTTTTACAACAGCCGGATCGTAAATTAACTGCCCTTGGAAGTGACCGCCCAAGCAGCGCATTGCTGCTGCGGAAATCACACCTTCGGGTGCTGCGCCAATACCCATAAGTGCGTGGATGTTGGAACCAGAAAACGCGCAAGAAATCGCTGCCGAAACGTCGCCGTCGCTGATCAGCCGAACTCTTGCACCCGCTTGCCGAATTTCATTAATTAAATCTTTGTGTCGGGGGCGATCCATGACCACCACCACCAAATCTTCAACACCGCGGCCGAGACAATCAGAGATAATTTTGAGGTTTTGAGTCGGCGTTTTGCGAATATCTACATGATTCTTAGCAGCCGCCGGAGCAGCCAATTTGTTCATGTAGAAATCCGGTGCCGCAAACAAACCACCTTTTTCAGAAATTGCCAAAACTGCCATCGAACCGTTTTGACCGTAAGCCACCAGGTTAGTACCTTCGCAGGGGTCAACAGCGATGTCAATTTCGATCAATTCATCTAGGTTGCAGACATCTTTGGCATCTTCGCGGGTACAAATACCTACTTGTTCCCCGATGTAAAGCATCGGTGCGTCATCGCGCTCGCCTTCGCCGATCACGATGCGGCCGCGCATATGAATTTTGTTCATGCGCTCCCGCATGGCTTCTACAGCCACTCTGTCAGCTTCATCTTTTTCGCCTTTGCCCATCAAGCGAGCGGAGGCGATGGCTGCCTGCTCAACTACTTCGATGATCTCTAAACCGATTACATTGTCCACGAACTAGATCCTCCCAACTGCTGATGCGTGCCTTGTGCTATTTTGCACTCCCAGCCATCAAGTTTATCAGAGGCGGGGATCTGTGCGAGCGCAAGCAGTTGGTTAGTTTGTGTTAACTTTTGCTTCTTTGAGACTGGGGCTGGAAAATCTGAGTCCCACAAGCTCAAAGATCCGATCGCCCCAATACTTCACTCTTGCTTGGAGGATCGCACGCTAGCCCCGTCTGAGTCCTAAATCGCGGACTCCAGAGGTTCCGGGGCAGCGAGGGGCTGTTTCAGGCAACTTGTCATCGCGAGTGCCGTTAAAGGTTTTATGATTAGTTTGCGATCGCACGATTTCTCAGAAACCTGGTTGCTGACCGGATTTATCCTTACTAAACCCAATATTTTCGTATAAACCGGGTTTCTGAGGGTAAGTCCTAATGATGATCGCAAATCAAATGGACAGCCCCAAATCGGGACGCAGTAGACTTTATCAGCGGGAAGGAATAAAAAATGATGATGAAAGCCCAAGACATTATGACCACAGATGTTGTTACCATTCGCGGTTCAGCAACGGTAGCTGAAGCGGTGGCGATGATGAACGATTTGTGTTTGCGCGCGTTGATTGTGGAACGTCGCCACGAACAAGATGCCTATGGCATTGTGACAGAAACGGATATTGTCTATAAAGTAGCAGCCTACGGAGTAGACCCGAAAAAAGTCCGCGTCTTCGAGATTATGACCAAACCTTGCATTACGGTCAATCCTGACTTGGGCGTGGAATACGTGGCGAGGTTGTTCGCCAATACCCGCATCCGCCGGGCGCCGGTGATTAAGGACGAGCTAGTGGGCATTATTTCGGTCACGGATATATTGACAAAAAGCGATTTTCTTGAGAAGCCGAAGAGTGTTTTATTTGAGGAACAAATCGAACAGGCGATCGCGGATGCCAGAACTATCTGTGCCGAAAAAGGCGCTACCTCTAGAGAGTGCGCGGTAGCGTGGGATATTGTAGAGGAAATGCAGGCTGAGGCTTCTCACCAGCGATCGATGAAGCTTGAAAAAACGGCTTTTGACGAGTATTGCGAGGAAAATCCCGAGGCTGCTGAAGCGCGGATGTACGATAGCTAATTTAGTTATTAGTCATTAGTCATTAGTTATTAGTTATCAACTCTTATTTAGGGATTGATAACTAATAGCTAACGATCGGAAATAGCTTTTTTTCTTCGATATTCACGAAAAACAAAAAGATTAAGTGTTTGGCCCAGGCATACAAAACACGTTCAGCTTGTTCCCCTCAAGATCCCGAAAATATCCCGCATAAAACCCCGGCAACACGCCTCGTGGTCCTGCGGCTCCTTCATCCTTAGCCCCAAGTGCGATCGCTTTGTTATAAACTAAGTTGACTTTTTCTGGACTGTCAACTTGAAGAGCTATCATTACTCCATTGCCAACAGTTGCTCTGTTACCATCAAAGGGTTTTGTAATAGCAAGTGCTGGTCGATCGGGAGAAACACTCCATGCGATAAATTGGTCGAATTCCATGAATCGTCGAGCGCCAATTTCAGCAAGCAAAGCATCATAAAATTTGGCTGCACTTTCAATATCGTTGGTACCGAGTGTAACGTATCCGATCATATTTTTTGTCTTCTAACTGATGTTAAGCTTAAAAAAATGTTTGAGCAAATAACAACTGAGTTAAACTGAGCCTTAGAAAACCCAAGCTACAGCTCAAACATCATTTTAGATCATAACTCAAACTATCTCGGTTTTGTCCGAGCCAATGATTTATTGCCGATCGCTAATACATTCGGGACTGTCTCTAGTGGGACTGTTGACGATCGCACTTACCGCCTTTGCTTTCATAGCTTCGGAAGCATAGGGCTTTAACATGGGCAAAACTTCCTGAGCATTTTTAACAGCAGGATCTAGCCACTGTTCCCAATCGCTGTCGGGGAGAATCACTGGCATTCGATCGTGCATTGGCTGCACTGTTTCGTTAGCATCCGTAGTAATTATACTGCAAGATACAATGTTTTCTTTTTCAGGAGATTCCCAATTTTCCCACAAACCTGCAAAAGCAAAAGGTTCGCCGTCTGCCTTTTGAAAATAGTAAGGCTGTTTGTTCTTTCCCTGCTGTTGCCATTCGTAGAAACCGTCAGCGACTATCAAACATCGCCTGTGCTTGATAGCGCTGCGAAAAGCAGGTTTTTCGGCTACTGTTTCCGATCGCGCATTGATCATCTTGCTGCCCATTTTCATGTCTTTTGCCCAACTTGGAATCAAACCCCAGCGCATAAATTGAAACTGTCGCTGCATTTGCTTTTGAGAAACTGTTACTGTCGCCACTGATTGAGTTGGGGCGATATTGTATCGCGGTTTAATGTCGGGAACTTCCGACAGTTTGAAGAATTCGGCGATGATTTGACCTGAAGTAGTTAAAGTGTATCGTCCGCACATAATTTATAGTTGGTATTAACGCGGTTTTTACCGATTCCGGCAGTTCGATAGTCTGGTAATCCGGCATCCGGGCAGAGGTTTAAACCCTTGGCTCAAAGCTAAAGTCGGTTAAAAGTGAGATATTGCAACATTCTCCATTACTTGTTTAGGAACAGGCATCTTGCCTGTTCCACAAGAGATGAATTTTATGGTGGAACAGGCATCTTACCTGTTCTTGACAATGGTGCAAGATGTCAGTTGAAACCGACGGTAAATATGATCTCAATATCTATCTATTTTAGTGCCCTTTTAGTGGACTTTAGCTATGAGATAGGGGTTAAAAACCCTCTCGCACTGTCGGACTAAACCGGGCGGGCGGGACACCCACCCCACAATAAAATTCATTCTTTGTGGAACAGGCATCTTGCCTGTTCTTTGGATTTACCGTTGGGTGGGGGCGGGTTTTCGAGATGATGGGTTTGAGGCAATTATTGTTAGTAAAATTTCCCCCTACGAGACAGTGCTAAGTTGTGGAACATTCGCACACAACCATTCGGCGCGCAACTTTTCAATAGCTAATTCTTTGAATTTAGCTTCTACTTCAATCCAAGGAGCCTGATAATAGCAATTAGGCATTTCTGTAATTAAATCACTGTGGCGAGGATCGGTAAAAAACTCTTTTCCATTCGATATGTGTACTAATTGCCATTCAGGAACAGACCAACTTGTGCGGGCTGCTGCGAGCATTTCGGCAACGCTGGGATCGTCGTAAGTTTCTAAATGTTCGTGAATGACGTGGTGGTGGGCGTCAAAAACCATTGGTACGCCGGTATCGAGACAAACTTCTAAAATTTCCGAGGAACTGTAAGCGTATTCGTCATTTTCAAAGGTTAAGCGCGATCGAATGGATTCGGGTAAATCGCGGATGACTGATTTGAGCTGCGAAGTGCGATCGCTCTTGCCGCCGTGAATGTTCATCAGCGCCCAGGGCGATCGGGGCTGTCCCAACATATCTAAAATTAAAGCATGAGTGGCGAGAATTTTAATGCTGTTTGCAACCACATCAGGCTTGTCGGAACTGAGCACCACAAATTGATCTGGGTGGAGTACCAAACGGATGCCCAAAGAGAGGGCGCGATCGCCGGTAATCCGCAATTCCTCAGTCATGGAGTGTAGCACTGCTTCCCCCAAATCTGTATCTGCAAAAGGGAACAGTGCAGAAGTCATGCGGTAGAGCTTAATCTGATTAGCTGCACAGAAGTCGATCGCTTTGTGAAGCCGTTTTAAGTTGTCTGTATAAAGCTCGCGCAATACTTTTTCTTGTTCAGCTTCCGAAAGCTGTAAAAGTCGCTTCCGCGTGACAGTGCGAAAGCGAACGGCATCGGATGTTGTAATGCAGACTAACCCCAATTCCGGCAATTTGTCTTTTTGAAATAGTTGGTTAATCTCGCTCATGTATCAATAATTCCTAACTTGAATTTTAGGTTAAATAGTTTTGTAGTAAGGACTTTAGTCCTTTGTTCTGAAGCTGTGAGGTACTACTGAACCTGCCCAAATAGTCCGCCGGAGATTCAAATCCCTGGCGGACTATGGGAACAGGTGCAAGATGTAATTAGTACAAACCTGATTTTGATCAAACATCTAATCAACCGCGTCGCAGATAGCATATCGATGACAATTTAATCGATATAACTATTGCTGTTCTTCGCCAGACTCAGCCTCTTCGTCGGGCCGCGCGGTGGCAACAGGATTTTCCATTGCTTCGTTATGGAACGGATAACCGGATGTTTCTTGATTTAGCGGGTCAGCGGGTTGGTCGGCAGGGGATGTTATTTGACCGTTAGTGTTGGTATTGGGTTTTGTGGAAGAGCCTTTATGGCTGGCGTGACCGCTACTCATCTTTTTTTCCTCAATTAGGCTTATGGAACAATTTCTAGCTTAGACTTAGCTGCTGCGGGCGATCGCCTATCTTAAGTCAGATATCTGCTTGAGTACATCGCACAGCAGAAAGTTTGTATTACTCTGCCATAGATTCGAGCAGACGACAAACTACAGGGTCAATCTGCCAGTAATCCTTACCGTCTTGCTTCTGATTTCCTAAATGCGAGACAAGACTGAGGAGCTCCGCCCATCTGAGAGTCTGCTTGACAATTTCAGGCGATACATCATCAAGAACCTCAATTAATTCCTCAACCGCTGCTGCTTCTCCCCATTGGGCCAAAGTTCTCATCACCAGTTTTATTTGAGGTTCGCAACAGTCAAAGCCCATTGAATTAATTAGTTTGTCAGAGTTATTAAATTGATTCTTCAGTTCAGCCAAGGAATCTTGCCAGCAATGCGGATTAGCTTGAGAAAATTGATAGAATTTTTGCAGCAGGTTTGGCCAATTCCCTGTAACTGCCGTAATCTTCTTTCTAACTTCTAGTTCGCTGGGTAAATTAACATCTTCCAACCAATGTCGCAGGGCGGCCTCGTGCCAAGGTTTGAGGCTGAAAAATCTCACTTCCTTAAAGGAATCAAAACCTGTCCAATTATGAATAACTAACTGCCAAGCCTTCTCAGGATATGCGACGAAAACAAGCTGAATAAACGACTTTTCTTTAGTGAATCTTTTGAGTTTCTTAAGTGTGTCATCAACCCAATCCTTACTCCAAAGGGTGGTGGCTGATACAACAACGAGCGTCGTGGTATCTTTCTTGCGACGGTTAATAATTTCTGTCAAACGCTGGCTGAAATCCGATCGATCAGAGAGATTTTCTAAATAGTGAATTTTGCAATCCTTCTTACTAGATGCTGCTTCCATCATAAAAACTCTCAAATCGTCAATTCCTGCCGCTTGGCAGCCAAATATAATAGAGACACCGTACTCCCGGCGCAGCAGCTCTGATTCCTGTTGAACAGTTAAAGGACTCCGCCGGGAATCAGCTTTATTTTTGACAAGAGGAGACCTAAAAGTAGCAGGTTCGTATTCAGGTGGAGCTTTGCGGGGTCTCAGAAGTTCTGCTTCAATTTCTGGCTGCGTACCCATAAGCAAGGCTAAATTAGAACTTCTCAGAGTGAAGTAACCTGCATCGGTTTCTCGTAAAACTCCTAATCCGACCATTTCTTCGAGTAAAGCAAGAATTTCATCTTCCGATGACCTTCCCGCGAATCCCTCAGACCACCAATACAAGACTTGTTCGCGAATCCAAGATAGAGAAAACCCATCCTCCATACCTGTTTCATTCTGCTGAGAACCATCAGCAATTGAGTAGGCAATTACTTCGTAGCGCAGATCGAGCCCCAGTGTCAACTTAAAGCGATCGCGAATATTATTGCGAAGGTCTTGACTTTGATAAGCTTCTTCTACATGGCGAGAAGCGATCGCGTAAGGCGGACTAATTTTAGGATCGAAAGTAGGGACATCTGGGTTAGTGATGTGCTTGAGTAACTGCTCGCAATAAAGTTGAATCAAGCTCGGATAATAGTTGGTCTGCCACAGAATGCGCGGAATTAAATCTTCCGGTTGAAAACGATAGCCAAGACTAGCCAGCGGGCGTTTAACCAAAGCTGTTGCCGCCCGCATTTCACCATTATTCAGCAGAGGTCCAATGCAGATCGGCTTGCCAAAGTGAGCCAGGGGATGGTTTGCTTGTCTAGTGGTTCTCAGAACGTTGTGCAATCCGGCAAAGACCACCTTAAAACGTCGGTTAGTTTCCGTCATTAATTTTCGGAACTCATCACAGCGCGGGAAATCCTCCTTACCATCGGCTTCCAGGAAATTATCTGCCTCATCCAACAACAGCAAAAAGCGTCGCTGATTGTCCGATTCCAGCCAACTTTTAATCCGCTGCAAGCTGCTTTCGCGGACGGAATTGCGCCGGTTGATACCGGGAATTTGCAATTTATCCAATTCTTCGTTTAGTAGATGCCAAATTTCATCTAACTGTTGCTGGCGCCCAATTTTTTTGATATCCAAAAATAGGGCGTTCCTTCCCGCGTCGGTTGCGTGAAAAGTCCGCTGTACATACTTAAGCAAAACCGTTTTACCTAACTGGCGGCCTCCATAAATTAAACAAGAACCTTCGGGATTGATTATAGATTCCCGTTCTCGTACTCGACCGTAAAACATTTCAGGCGGAACCTCTCCTGCTGCGGTTTTATACGGTTCTAGGAAAGTAAAGGGTAAGGTACAGTCAAACAATACAGGTAAGCGTGTTTTTTGTTCTCCGCAAAGGTAGAGCATCAGCACGTCATCTATAACAATGAAACTGCTCCGACGCTGCCGGCACAAATCAGCCAAATCTCGGCGTTTCTTTTCGGTCATTCGCCCAAAATGAAAGACGAAGATCGGCCCTCCAAGAGCAGTTTCTCCAACGGCATTGAGAAGATCCTGTTCGTTCGGTCTATCCCATACGCAAAGAATGCGGTAATGACCCTTTGCCGCTGAACCATAGGCAGACACAGGACAGCGATTTTGGTCAGATATCGGCTCAGAATTAACGTCAATCCAGGTATAGTTTCCTAATTTTTTGACGGTAACAGATTTGATGTTAAAACCGAGGTTGCTGAGAATTTGGTAAGCATCTTTCTCTGTGACTTGATTTCTGCCCTTGACTGCAAACCAAGCATCCAGCATTTCAGCGGCTTTTTTGGCTTGGGGCCCCTGCGGCATCTGGATTTTGGCGATACTTTTCCCTTTGCCAATGTCTGCAGTTAGATTTTGCTTTTTTTGTCGATCGCGATCGCACTCCTCAAGCACTTTTTCGATCGCAGCATACTTATGCTCGAAGAAGTCTTTAAAAGCATCTCTCTTTTCCTCTGGTTCAGGAAGCGATCGCCGCTCTTGCAGCATAGATATATATTCCTTAGCCGTCAGGATATCGCCTTGTTCCAATACACTGCAAATTCTGGTACGATCGGCATCTGCTATACCTGTTTGCTGAAGACTCTCTAATTCCTCGGATACTCGATCGATCTGTTCCTGGCGCTTGGCGCTAATTCCTTGACCGATCGCCCGAAGCAGCTCAATTTTTTCGGAAAACCGCCTGGTTGTTACCAGAGCATTTTTAATGCTTTCAATCTGTGCTGCATAAGCACTTCTATCTGTTTCTCTTAGTAAACCAAAAGCTACGGCACTTTCGAGCTGTTTGCTAGTAGTCTCGACCTGCTCCAGCAAAATTCCTTGACACTCTTTAATCCGATTATTTCGTAAGTCTTTTAGCTGAGCGAGGTCTATTTTTTGTTCGGGGCAGACTTCGAGGTATTCGATGATTTGCGCCGTAGCCTCGTGATTTCCCACAGTTGTTGAACTACAGACATAACTCTGCATATCGAAGGCTTTTTGCCAATCCCAAATGTCATTTTTGACTAACTCCAAAATTCCCTTTATACCCGCTTCAGGATTAGCAATATCCAGTTCCCAGGCATCGTCGATCGGGATAGACGGCATTCTTAACAGATCCGCGTGCAGGATATGTTTTAGGTAAGGTTCTGCGGTTGGCAATTCGGTATCTGGATCGAAGATATTGCCGATGTCTTCCACAGCTTTTCGGCAACAGGCAATACCAGCTAAAATAAACACTGGAGGTTTTGTTTCTTCAAAGGTATCCAATTCTTTGATAACAGTATTTTGAAGCTTCTCAATATCTTCTTTTAACTGTTTGGCTTCTTTCTGAAGATAATTGTCTCTGCGATCTAAGCGCGATTCCTGAATTTCAATCCAATTTCGCACCAAATCAACAGGTTCACGAACGCGATCGCGAAACTGAATCACGGCTTTCCCCATCATGGCGTCACTGCGACTGCGGCGAATTTTACGATCGGTCTTCTCAACTTCAGAGTCTATCTGGGATTCGTCAGACAATCGATTGACTTTCTGCTTGAGTGCTGAAAGTTTACTCAAATCGCTTTCAAGTACAGGAAATAGTAAAGAGTGAATCAGTTCGTCCGGCTTCAACCAATCCTGCCAAACCTTCTTCGCCGGCGGGTAAATCATATCTTTTTTCTGTGCTTGAGACCACCAAGTTTCGATTTTTAGATGCAGATCGTCTAAAGATTTTTGTATGTCAGCCTGGTCTTGAGCTTTCTTGATGGCTGTGATATCCAGCGCCCGCTGCCGATCGCCGTGTTTGGCGATAATTTGGCAATAATCGTACAGTTTTGCAAGTCCAGCTTTACCGAAATGAATCTGCTGGAGAAGGTGCTTCGCACCAGTATTTGGCGCTAGTAAAGACGGTCGCATTGCTGCTGCGGCTAAGAGCAAGCTTGCAGCTTGATTCCATTCACTTTTGTCTGGTAATGAATAGCTGGCGGTGTAACTGGTGAAGTCATCTTTAAGCAGATTTGCAAGTTTTCCATATCCTACGTCATAGCGCAGGTTTTGTCCTAGCAATACTGCTCGAATTAACTGCGGTGGCAGGTGCGGTTCAAAGTTGGAGTATTGTTTTTCAAAGCAGCGAGCTAAATGAAATGCAAGGCTGAGTTTTTGTTCAAAAATCAGCCGCCAAACTAAGTCGCGCAAAACTGCTGGGCGTTCTCGATCGGGGTCGTCCAAGATGGATTGAGCGATTTGTTGAGCGGTCTCATTGGGCGAGAAGCTGTAGAGAGACTGTTTTTCTTCTCTTTTTTTATTTCCCGGCTTGTCAACTTCTTTTCCTTGCTTATTTTCCGAATTTTGATGATTTATCTGAGTTGCGGTAGGCGCTTCTGTTGGTGGAATATCTGGGATATTTTCAGTGGTTGGCTGCGCGATCGCCTCCTCTGTCAATACCGAGTTCAACTCTGCTAATGCTGGTTGTTCGACAACAGGAACTGTTTCAGATTCCGGCTCATAAACTAAGCAAGTTTCGTCTAAGTTATTGTTAGTAGAAACCGCAGGCAAATCTGGTATTGTTTCCGACTGAATAATCAGTTTACCTCTGACTGCTGCCATCGCCAGAGTTCTTTCAAATGATTTTGCTACGGCATCCTGTAAAGAAGCTAAATGCTCGTCATCTGCTGCTTCCCATTCTGCAATTAGTGTTAGCAGTTTGCAGAATGGATGATTGCCGTCAGCCAAGAGTTGGGTGTCGGGATGCAAGTCAGACTCCTGGGATTCGGAGATCGCGCGTTGAAGTTCGCGGGCTTTGTCCTGACATTCCAGCAATGACGGAAAATTGCTCTCTACTCGATGGGCGATCGCTAAAATTCGTTCCAGAACCCTCAAAGCAGAGTCGCGGACAAGAGCGATCGCACTTTTTTGCTTCTCGGCAAAATCAACACGCTCAAGTACAGATTTGATATCCGCTAAAGAACCCATTTCCTCAACTTTCAGCGTTGTCGATACTGCCAAATATTCAGCCAGTTCTAGCACCTTGTCGCGAAGCTGAATAAAGTTTTCCCGGGAATCGTCAAGTTCTTGAATCAGCTTTTGAGATATAGGTATACCAGGGTCTAGCAACTTTCGACTCCCCTCTGACAGCCGTGCTTCCAGTTGGGAAAAAACATTTTCTAGTGCGGTGAGTTGTTTGAGTAAGTCTGCTGAATTGTGTTCCATCGGTTTAATCACTCCATTCAAGTCATTTTCTGTCAGTTCGGCAATGTGGAAATTATGCTCATTCAAATTTGCAGGATTCAGATTATTTTGACTTCCATCGGTTCTCGACAAGTAAGTCTGCTCCAATATAGTTTCTTCTATATTTGATTCTTCTATGAAGTTGTTAAAAGGAATTAATGGTTCGGTCATATTAGCTGTATCAACTATTTTATCCCCAACAGGCTCCTGTAAGAAAGTGTCGCACGGGCTGCGAGACAAGTTTTCTGGAATGTTGCACTGTCTGGGCTGCATCGGTTGGGCGATCGATCTTTTTGTCTGTGTTTAGTCAATTGCTGTCGGGCGAATATAATCTTTTAAAATGCTGTTACGGTTGGGATGGCGCAATCTTAGTAAAGCCTTATCCTGAATTTGCCGAATCCGCTCGCGGGTAAGATTAAATCTATTGCCGATTTCCTGTAGACTATTATCGCGGCCGTCATCCAAGCCAAATCGCATCCGTATAACCTCACATTCGCGGGAACTGAGGGTGTTTAAGACACTTTCTATGTCTCGCCGCTGGTTAATTTTAAAAATATAATCTTCTGGTGTTTCCCCATCGAATTCAATCAACTCTCCCAATGTAGAACCTTCCTCATTACCCATCCTAGTATCCAAGGAAATGATAGGTTTATCCGATTGAATAACCAAGCGCAATTTGGCCGTTGTCATTCCCAAACAATTGGCGATTTCTTCCATCTTGGGAATGCGACCAAATTCTTGAGAAAGCCGTTTAGTAGTTTTCTTAACCTCGGAAATTGTGCGCCACAAGTGAATCGGTAGCCGAATGGTGCGGGAATGGTTGCAAATTGCTCGCGTAATTTTTTGACGAATCCACCAAGTCGCGTAGGTGGAAAACCTGTTGCCTTTCCTGCAATCAAACTTTTCTACAGCCCTGATTAAACCCAGATTTCCCTCCTGAATCAAGTCTAACAAATCCAGCCCTCGATTTTGATATTTTTTAGCGATTGAGACTACCAGCCGCAAGTTAGACTCTACCATTTTGTCTTTAGCTTTTCGGCTATCCTCTAATTCTAACTCAGCAACTTTTCGAGCTAATTTAATCTCTTCGTCAGCTTTGAGCATGGGAAATCGACGGATTTCTTGTAGATAAACGCGAAGCGAATCTGGCGTTATACGGTCTTCTTTAAATTTGATGCTGTTAGAAATAGTTTTATGCCAAGCTTCATGAAATTCGTCAAAGTTGCTAAAGCCGTGATTTTTATGCAACTCTGCCAAGGAAAGATCGAAGAAAATTTTTAAATGCGAGTTTGTCGGACTGGCGAATGGGATATCTTTAATATGTTTGACTTTTCCTAATACATCTTTAGATTCATTGCCTTTTTCTGGGCGGCGGTTGATAATGGATAAAGTCAGAGTTTCTCGATGCTGGAATAGAATTATCGCGGGCTTGAGAAAGAGTTTATTAATCTCGTGAACAATGCCGTCAAGCTGTTCGCTAGTGTAGGTGCTACGCCGCAATTCTATTGCGAAAAACAAGTAGGAGGAAATGAAAAACGTATTTTCTCCCTTAGCTCTTGTCTCCAAGGATAATTTTAGCGGCTCATCACCCGCAATTTCATCCCAAGTGAGCTGAAATAAAAAATCAACAGTCAGCCATTCATTTAAGAGAGCTTTTTGCTGATTTAGCTGTTTATCACTATCAAACTTGGCAATAAAATTATCCGAACTCTTAGGATAAAACGGAATAGTTTTCTCACTGCGGTAGCCAAGAGCCAAAAACAAATTACGGGCGTTATCGGCTAGTTTTCCCTTGACAAAACTACTTAAAGCTTGATTAATAGATCCTTTGGCTTGTTGTTCGCTGACGCTCATTTAATCACCAGCCAGGTAATCAGTTCAAAATCAGTTGTTGCTTTAACCTGATGCGCTTGCTCAACCAACACAGCACTGCGGCTAGACTGCAGGTGGCCGATGAGCCGTTTGTTGTAAATACCTGCAATTGAATCAACCGCCTCCTCAAGCAAATCGTTATACAAACTCATATCAAATCCGTTATTAGTTTGTCGATCGAACAAGTTGCACAACTCTTC
Organism: Microcoleus sp. D2_18a_D3; assembly: GCF_036702455.1. Classification (NCBI taxonomy): domain Bacteria; kingdom Bacillati; phylum Cyanobacteriota; class Cyanophyceae; order Oscillatoriales; family Microcoleaceae; genus Microcoleus; species Microcoleus sp. D2_18a_D3. Next base: position 76,259 of record NZ_JAUBTK010000016.1, on the reverse strand, counting down.
ATAGGGAACAGTACACCCCGCGCACAGCAACTGATATATTTCAAGTATTTGTTTGGGTTGAGCAAAAGTTAATCCCACTTTCTTATTTTGTCGAACGTAAACTAAAAAGTATGGTTGCAGCGGGTTGACGGTTTTATTATCAAGACAATCGCCTTTTTGTTTGAGGCAAAAAATTACGCCCGGAGCAATTATCGGGTACTCCGAGTTAGTTGGAACTACTGCATAGAGTCCTAAAGGAGCATCTTGCAGTAGTTTGCGGTTGCTCTCAATGTATTTGGCTAGTTCCATTCGGAAATCATCGAGAGTGAATTCCGTTAGGGCTACACTCTCCGTGAAATCTTCGATATCCAGCACCTCTTCTTTCAATCTGAGCAACTGCTTGTCGCGGTATTTCAAATCACTCTCAATCAGTTCTTCAGTCTCCTTTGCCTCCAGCAGGTTATCTTCAAATGTACCAGCCATGTCCGCTAAAGCCATCCGTGCTTCTACTCGATTTTTCAGATTGATGTATCGATCCAAGTTCTCTGTGGGCCAAAAATTAATTAATTGTACCGTGTGGTTGGGGCTGCCAATGCGATCGCACCTACCGAACCGCTGGATAATTCGGACTGGGTTCCAGTGGATGTCGTAGTTAATCAGATAATCGCAATCTTGTAAATTTTGCCCTTCGGAAATACAATCTGTGGCAATTAATAAATCAATCTCGCCGTCTTGTCGCATAGATGGAATTTGGGCGCGTTTCTTGGCGAAAGGTGAAAAATTTGTCAGGATGTGATTGAACTCGTTTTTGCCAAAGGTAGTCTTATTTGCCGCCGATCCCCCAGTCACCAAAGCTAAGTTAATTTTCAATTCTACTGTTGCCCACTCCCGCAATCCTTCGTAGAGATAGACTGCCGTATCTGCAAAGGCAGTAAAAACTAAAACCTTGCGATTTGGTTGGCCATGCTTGTTAGTCGTAGGCTTCCTAACTTTCTTGGCGATCAGTTCTTTTAGCTCAGCCAGCTTGGCATCGCGTTCAACAGAAATATTTTGGGCTGAATTGTAAATTTTTTTAAGCTGTTCCTTGTCGTTTTTCAGGTCTTTTAACCAGGTTTCGACATCGAGGTGCGCCATTTCAAATATCAGCTTCTGACCTACTTGCATGGCATCTTGCAACTCTTCATCGTCCAAGTCTTCAATCATCCAATCGCTGAAAGTTACTGTCTGGTTAGGGTCGCGAGATTGCTGCAATTTCTGAAAATTTTTAATTTTTGTCTCTAGAGCTTCAGTTTTGTTAATCGTGCGCTCGATTGTCAGCGCAAAGGAACGGATGGAGCTTTCTAAGCGTTTCAGGAAATTGACTTTCATCATGCCGATCAAACAGCGTTCGCGATCGCTCTGTTTGAAATTTCGCACTCCTTTATTTTCATACACAGAACGGTATGGCGGCAGGACATATTTCGAAGGGTTGAATAGCGAGAGTTGATACTTAGAAATTTCGCTGTTAAGCTGTTCGTAGGACATGAACTCACCCTCTCGGTCAATCTCAGGAAATACCGAGATGGGTGTGAGCCGTTCTGGAAAGCCGCCTAATTGGGCGATCGCATCTTTATAGTATTTTTGAATGTGCTTGCGCGATCGTGCGATCGTCAATTGGTCAAGCAGTTTAAAAAAAGCAGAACTAAGTTCTTCCAGCAGTTCGCTAGTTTTGCGATCCCTACTTTTCTTGGCCCACTTGGTAAATTTCCCCTGAGCATCAGCTAGTGTATCGCGCAGACTGGCAATTCCCAGCGATTCCCCAAACGCAGCGTCGCCACCTTCTGTGATAAAATAAAGTTGATTCCGCAAATCCTTTAAATCATTGTTAACCGGAGTTGCTGATAAGAGTAGCACCTGAGTTTTGACACCGCTCTTGATAATGTCATCCATCAGCCTTTCGTAACGGCTCTTTCTAATTAGATTGCCAAATTCGTCCCGTTTGCTCTTGATGTTGTTGCGAAAATTGTGCGATTCGTCAATAACTACCAAGTCATAGTTACCCCAATTAATCGTTTCTAACTTAATGTCCCCAGACCAGCCGGAATCGCGACTCAAGTCGGTGTGAGATAGGACTGTATAGCTAAAGCGGTCTTTAACCAAAGGATTGAGATCGCTATTGTTCTGTGCTAGATATACAGTCCAATTCTCGCGGAGTTTTTTGGGACACAGAACCAAAACTTTTTCATTGCGAAGTTCAAAATATTTAATAACCGCTAGAGCTTCAAATGTTTTACCTAAACCAACACTGTCAGCAATAATACACCCGTTATATCGTCGGATTTTATTGAGGGCTGCCTTAACTCCGTCTTTTTGAAATTCAAATAGAGATTTCCAAATTTCTGTATCAAATAGGTGTAGCTGTTCACTGAGAATATCGCTTTTTTCTAGGTCATCTAGAAAAGTCTCGAAGATATGAAACAGAGTTTTGTAGTAGATAAACTCAGGAGTATTATTCTGGTAAAGTTGCTCTAGGTACAGCAGCACATCTTGTTTGACATCTTCGATGAGTTCGGCATCATTCCAGAGATCATCAAACCAGGCTTTAAGGTCGCGGGTATCGCGTTTACTATCTACTTCTAGATTGAGTTCAATATTGTTATATTTCGTACCTAATCCCAGTCCCCGCACGGTAAAATTAGAACTGCCCATAATAGCATTTTCAGTTCCGTTATGAGCAATGTGATACATTTTGCCGTGCAGTAAATTAGATTGCTTTACCGACCGTATCTGTACTTTTTTCTCAATCCATTCTGCACATTCTTTTGCAACCCGCTTTTGCTCCAACCGATTTTGTAGCTGCAAGCCCTCATCCTCAATTTGGAAAGCCTTTTTATCGGTTTTACTGGGGTCAAGGGACTTGATGAAGCGCGGTTCGCCAAACAGAAATTTCAAGCTTTTAATACTTAGAAGTTGTTCCTTCAAAGCATCAAAAGCATAAATTGTAAAGTAAGCAGAAACAATTGACAAGGTTGAGTTTTCCTCAACCTTGGCTTTCAAAAAATCGCCCACAGTGCCGCGGTGGCGGTTGTCTCTAATTGCCGACTTTGGGAGAGAAGAATCATGCTGTGACATAGCCTACCTTTATGCGGTTGTTGCACTTGTTGGCTATATTCTACATCTTCCACCATTCTCAAGAACAGGCTTCCCGGCTCGTTCTACAACACATACCGACATTGTACAATCAACTCCGCAAACGGCCGGATCGCATAATGCTAATAACTAACCACAAGCCCAAAAAACTCGCCGCCCCAAACAAACCAGTGCTCAGAAAAGATAGTTGAGCAGTTTGTGCGTTAGAAGAAATAATTGCCGCCCCCACAATCAGCGAACCCACGACAATACTAAAAGAAAGCCGGTTCGCAGAATCCCCCAGAGTGCGGCGCAGCGGGTCGAGTTCTTTTAGGGTCAAGTTCCACTTCAAAGTTTCCGAAGTAACTCGGTCTAAAAGCACTTCCACCTGTCGCGGAGATTGCAAAGATAAGCTTTTGATATCCAGGGCAGTTCTCAGCAGAGCTTGGATCGGATCGTCTCCTAATAACTGACGCCGAAACATATCGGTCATCAGCGGTTTGACCTGCTCTACAATATTAAATCGGGGATTAAAAGAGCGCGCCAGTCCTTCCAAATTAGCTAGAGTTTTTGCATACAAACCGAGATTGCTGGGCAGTCGAATTTTATTTTTGCGGGTGATTTCCAGCACCTCATAAAAAATTTCCGACAAGTTCATTTGCGACAAGCTGATATTGTAATACTTGCGGAGCATTCGAGCCAAATCGTTCTCTAGATTAACTAAACTTGTCGGCTGAGCAAATTCTGCCATTTCCAAAGTTAATTGAGCGCAGCGCTGAGCATCTAAATCGACAATTGACAGCAACATTTCTGTCAAATTTTGCTGAGTTCGCGGGTCTAATCTGCCGACCATGCCGCAGTCGAGCAGGGCTATGCGGCCGTCTTTGAGATAAAATAAATTGCCGGGATGCGGGTCTGCGTGAAAGAATCCGTCTATGTACAACTGCTGGAAGAAAACGCGGCAAAGCAGGGTTGTAATTTCTTCGCGTTCGGCATTTACATCTCCTTTGTGGCGAATTCCTTGCAAGTCGCCTAACAAAATTGGGACTCCGTTCAGCCACTCCATTACTAAGAGTTTTTTTGTAGTCAACTCCCAGTTAATTTCTGGTAGGACAACTTGTGTGGGGTCAAACCATTTACTTTTAGATAAATTGCGGCGCAGTTCGTCTGTGTAGCTGGCTTCTTGAATGAAGTCTAGTTCTGCACGCAGGGCGATCGCAAATTCTTCAGCTAGGGCGACAATATCGTATTGTTGACCGAAGTCTGTGAGCATCACAAGTTCTGCCAAACCTCGGAGTACGGCGATGTCTTGTTCGATGACAATCTCAATACCGGGGCGCTGAACTTTGAGGGCGACTTCGCGGCCGTCTTTTAAAGTAGCTTTGTGGGTTTGCGCGATCGAACCTGCGGCGATGGCTTCGGTGTTAAATTTGGCGAAGGTATTTTCTAGAGATTGTGTGAGTTCCTGGCGGACGATTGCTTCTACTTGCGACCACGGTACGGGCGGCACTTCCGCTTGTAGCGTGGAGAGAGTTTCGATATAGCTGGCCGGCAAAAGGTCAGGACGGGTGCTCAGCAATTGTCCTAATTTGACAAAAACTGGCCCTAATTGGACGAGGATGTTGCGGAGAACTGCTGGAGTTGGGAGACTGGGTGCGTCGGTTTTGCGGCCGGTTAGGAGGCTTTTCATGTAGTCCCAACCGTTGCGGAAGACGACCTCTAGAATTTCTCCTTTGCGAGAATTGTTTTGAACTAGGCTAAACAAGGGGCCTCCGGGTCGATCGGGTTTAAGGGCTATATAACTACTAGGATAGCGCTGTTGACCGGGCTGACCAGTGTCTTGGGGAATAACTTGGGCGAAAGGGTGCGATTCCCTACGGGATAGCTTCGCACGCGCGTATTTTGGGGTGGGGGGGCGATCGGTCTTTGGCCGTGGCATTAATCCTCATGGTAATATACATTTAAAGCAGACATGATATTTTTATAATTAAATTTATTGACTTGAAAAGATGTGTCAAAGAATTGAATGAGTAAGTTATTACAAACCAGATTCTCAATGTGTTTAATACCGTATAAGAGACATGATTGCCATCCAATTTCCTACCAACTCGATCGAATTATCCATCAACTTAAGTGACGAGCAATTTTTTGAGCTTTGTCAGCACAACCGCGATTATCAATTTGAACGTACAGCATCAGGGGAATTAATTATTATGCCACCGACAGGCAGTGAAACTAGCAAGCGCAATATGGATCTATCGTATCAACTTCAAGCCTGGAGCCGGCAAAATAATCTAGGAGTTGCCTTCGACTCTTCGGGAGGCTTTACACTCCCCAATGGTGCCGATCGCTCTCCTGATGCCTCTTGGGTCAAAAAAGAACGCTGGGATGCTTTAACACCGGAACAAAAAGACAGTTTTGCTCCTTTGTGTCCTGCTGATTTTGTTGTTGAGTTGCGTTCTCGGACTGATTCCTTGAAAAAACTTCAAGAGAAAATGCAAGAATATATAGATAACGGTGCTAGATTGGGTTGGTTAATTGACAGGCAAAATCGGCGGGTAGAAATTTATCGCCCCGGTCAAGATGTTGAAATTATCGAAAATCCTGCGACTCTATCAGGGGAAGATGTACTGCCAGGTTTTGTCTTGGATTTAGCAGAAATTATGTAACATTCCGGGACGCAAAAAGTGAAGATCCAAACTATTGGTAGCGGTAAGGTACGCAGTGCGTACCCTACAGAATTAGTTACAATAAATCTTTCAATTTCTCATCTTCTCCCAACACCTTAATTACCTGTTTAATCTCCTGCGTCCTGTCCTTTTTCACAATCAAAGTCACATTGCCATCTCTGACAACTACCACATCTTCTAAACCAATGGTGACAATCACCTCATTCTCATCCGCTGCATAAAAAATGCCGCCTTTGGTGTCAATTCCGACGTGTTTTGCTAACTCGACATTTGGCTTATCTCCTTGCAGCAAACGACCGATCGCATTCCAGTCACCCAAATCGTCCCAGCTAAAGCCTACAGGCAAAACACAGGCTTTTTGCGTCTTCTCCATCAGCGCGTAATCGATGCTAATTTTGGGTAATTCCGAGTAAGCCTGCGCGCCTTTTGCTTCCAAAGCTGCCATCATTTCCGGTACATGATTTCGCAATTCTGTCAAGACTGTTCCGACTCGAAATACAAAAATTCCGCCGTTCCAACTAAACTTGCCGCTGGCTACAAATTCTTCAGCAGTTGTGCGATCGGGCTTTTCCGTAAACCTCGCCACCCGATAGGCCGGAAAACCCCCAAAACTGCCAATTTCCTCGCCTTGTTCGATGTAGCCGTAACCAGTCGAAGCATAACTCGGCTTTACTCCCAAAGTGGCGATCGCATCCTGATTTTTCGCCAACTCGGCCGCCGCCTCCAAAGTCTTGATAAACTCCTGTGGTTCCCCAATCCAGTGATCCGCCGGGAAAAAACCCACCACCGCATCCTCACCGTAACGCTTCGCAGTTTCTATAGCAGTCCAGGCCACCGCCGGCGCAGTATCCCGGCCCTCCGGTTCCGCCAGCAAATTCTCAGGAGGTAACAGCGGCAACTGTTCGCGGACTCCCGCAGCCAACATTTCCGACGTTACCACCCACAAATCGTCCCAGCCGTTACCTAATTCCAAAAGTCTTTCCGCAGTAGCCTGCAGCAAACTCTTGCCGCTACCGTCGAGACTCAAAAACTGCTTGGGCCGCTGCTTGCGACTCAGCGGCCAAAAACGTTCGCCTTTACCACCGGCCAGAATCACAGGAATTAAGGTTCTACTCATCGTTTAAAGTTTAAATAGTTCACGTCCATTTTGCCCTGAGACCCGATATGGTGTGTGTAAAGAATTACTGAGGCAGAATGACGGTTGACTGTTGACTGTTGACTGTCTCACCCTAAATGTAGGGTGCGCTGGGCGCACCTTACCCAATATAAAACAAAAAAACTCTCGTTAAGGAATCATTGAAAAGTGCTATAGCGACTAGCAATTAGCCATTACCTATTACTTCGACAATTCGACGTTAAGTTCGTTCACGACACGGCGTTTGAGCGGGATTGATTTTTCTCTGGGCAGCAAGTCAAATACTTTCCGAAAAGCATCATCTACCTGTTCAAAGGGTATTTGTCCTTTCTCATTAAAAACTACTTTTCCCGATTGGTCGAGGATGACAGTTTGAGGTACGAAACCTTCGTAATAATGGCTTGGTTCGGTGATTTCGGGTGACTGTTGCGGAGGCAAAGAGTCAATTGTTATGGGCATAAAATCGGCTTCGCGCCCGTAAAATTCCTGGAGTTGAGAGACGACGATCGCGTATTGCTTGGAGTCGCTGCTGTCGTCAGTGTAAAACACTAACAATACGGGTTTATTTCGTTTGAAAGAATCTGTGAGTTTGACTTTAGGAGGAACTAGGGAACCGTTGCCGGCGTAGAGGGCAAAGATTGTACCGTCATAGCGATCGTCGGTGAGAGTTGCCAAGGCTGGCGCAGTGCCGCTTAGCAGTATTAAGCTAAGTGCGAGCGCCACTGTTAAAAGACTGGCTGACAAGATTCGCCTCAGCCAGCGGATGCCTGAAGCTGCAGTAACAATCGAATTTTTGTTTTCAGGAAATATCATAGGTTATTGGCAGTTGCTGTAAGGAAAGCGGAATCAGATGCAAAAACTTTCCTAAGTTTATCAGCAAAATGTAGGCAAATGTTGTTGAGTAGGTTAAAGTAGTTTCGACTCGATGATCGTAAATTGCTGATACTTGCGATCGACAAGGCGATTCTACAGGCCGAAGATCACTATTTGCGATCGGCTTTTCAGGGGCGGACTGGAACTGTCCGCGCCACAATAAAATTTATTTGTGGTGGGGTGGGCTTCTAGCTTCCCAGAAGGGTGCAAGATATTAAATTCAACTGATTACTAGAAACTGACAACTGGGAATTTACAACTAATGATAGCTTTGCTTGACGCACTCCTCGCCCAAACGCCGGCTGCTGATGTTTCCGGGCCGGCTCAAATCAATCTGGTGCAGGCCCTTGTTTTAGGAATTGTACAAGGATTAACAGAGTTTTTGCCCATCAGCAGCAGCGCTCATTTGAAGGTAGTGCCGATCGCCCTGGGATGGGGCGACCCCGGGGTTGCTTATACTGCTGTTATTCAGTTGGGCAGTATTGTCGCAGTGCTTTGGTATTTCTGGAAAGACTTGACAAATATAACTGTTGGTGCTGTAGAAGCCGTGGTGCAACGCAACTACAAATCCCATGAGTTTCAAATGGCGGTGGCACTGGTTTTGGGAACAATACCTATAGTCTTTTTTGGGCTGCTAATCAAGGCATTGATTCCAGATTTTGACAACTCGCCACTCAGGAGTTTGGCCAGCATCGCTATTGCTTCGATAGTCATGTCGCTGCTGTTAGCAATAGCAGAAAAAACTGGCAAGCGCCATCGCACTTATGAAAAGTTAACTGTCTCAGACGGCATTTTTATGGGATTAGCTCAAGCAATAGCCTTGATTCCGGGGTGTTCGCGATCGGGTTCTACCCTAACAGCAGGATTGTTTATAGGATTAGAAAGACCCGCAGCCGCGCGGTTTTCTTTTTTATTGGGAATTCCGGCAATTACTCTGGCTGGATTAGTGGAATTGAAGGGTGCTTTGGGAGAAGGAATCAGCGATGCTGGAGTTGCAGCTTTGATAGTTGGAACGATTTCGGCATTTGTGTTTTCTTATTTGTCGATCGCGTGGCTGCTCAAGTTCCTGCAAACTCAAAATACCTGGGTGTTTGTGTGGTATCGGCTGGCTTTTGGTGTGGCGATTTTAACGGCGATCGCAGGTGGGGCTGTTAAAAATATTTAAAAGAGAAATTTGATTGCAGTAGGAGCGACTTATGTCGCTCTGAACTCGGTATAAATAATAACGAAAAAAAAATTAAATTGTCTGATTCCGATAATCTTTAATTATATCCCCGACTTCTTAAAAAAGTCGGGGATCGGGTATTCTATTTTTTAGCGATTAGTAGTGCGATCGACCTTTGGGAAGTTTTTGCAGTTTATTGAAGTTTCCGCAGATAGTTAAGGGCTTTTTGATAGTTATTTTTATCACCTTGCTGCTGAAATAAGTCTGCTGCTTTCTGAAAGTCTTGCATCGCCCCGGGCTTGTCTTTCCCTTCAGCGCGGGCAATTCCCCGGCTCAAGTAGGCACCGGCTAAGTTAGGATCGATTCGCAAAGCTGCGTTGTAATCGGCTACAGCACTTTGCGTGTCTCCTAAACGAGAGCGGGTAACACCCCGGTTTAAGTAGGCATTGGCAAAGTTAGGATTAATTTGCAAAGCTCGATCATAATCGGCGAGTGCACCCTGGCTGTCTCCTAAATCATCGCGAGCATTCCCCCGGTGGGTGTAGGCTTCGGCAAAGTTAGGATTGATTCGCACAGCTTCGTTGTAATCGGCTACAGCACCCTGGTTGTCTCCTGAAAAATAACGGATATTCCCCCGGTGGTAGTAAGCAAGAGCAAAGTTAGGATTAATGCGTAAAGCTTCGCTGTAATCGGCTACAGCACCCTTGTTGTCTCCTAAACGATAGCGGGTAATCCCCCGATTTAAGTAGGCACCGGGATGGTTAGGATTAATTCGCAATGCTTCGTTGAAATCCGCTAGAGCACCTTGATTGTCTCCTAAATCAGAGCGGTCAAGTCCCCGGTTGTTGTATGCAGAGGCATAGTTAGGATTATTTCGCAAAGCTTCGGTGTAATCGGCTACAGCGCCCTTGCTGTCTCCCAAACGAGAGCGGGTAACTCCCCGGTTATAGTAGGCAATAGCATCGCTAGGATTAATTCGCAAAGCTGCGTTGTAATCGGCGAGTGCACCCTGGCTGTCTCCTGAGTCATCGCGGGCATTCCCCCGGTTGATGTAGGCTTCGGCATAATTAGGATTAATTCGCAAAGCTTCGTTGAAATCGGCTACAGCACCCTTATAGTCTCCTGAACGATAGCGGGCATTTCCCCGGCCGTTGTAGGCTTCGGCATAATTAGGATTAAGCCCAATTGCTTGAGTGTAAGCGGCTATAGCGCCTTGATAATCTCCTTTATCATATTTTTCCTCTCCTTGAATCAAGAAATCCTCAGCTTTCGTCGCAGCCACCACAGACGCACTCGGAACCTGAACAGATATAGCGAAAACTGCGGTTGGTTGTGCGATCGCACTTATTGCAACTGCACCAATTAACGCGATCGGCAGTTTGTTAAAAAAATTCATTGATTTTACCTGGGAATAAAATAGCTTTGAAATTAAACATACTCGCCTTTCTACACTAATTGCAAGCGATCGACTGGGAGGAACTTCAAAGCTATGTTCTTCGTACAAACTTCGCTCAAATGGAAGGACAGAGGATTTGTCAGGTGTTAATTAGGCTATAGCGATTAGTAAGGTGGCAGTTTATTGAAGTTTCCTCAGAAAGTTAATGGCTTTTTCATAGTTATTTTTATCTCCTTGCTTCTGAAATAAGTCTGCTGCTTTGTGAAAATCTTGAATTGCACCCTGCTTGTCTCCTAATTCAGAGCGGGCCTCCCCCCGGTTGTAGTAGGCTTCGGCATAGTTAGGATTAATTCGCAAAGCTTGGTTGAAATCGGCTACAGCACCCTTCTTGTCTCCTAATTGAGAGCGGGCATTTCCCCGGTTGTTGTAGGCTGCCTCTAAGTTAGGATTAATTCGCAAAGCTTGGTTGAAATCGGCTACAGCACCCTGCTTGTCTCCTAAAGCACGGCGGGCAATTCCCCGGTTATTGTAGGCTGCGTCTAAGTTAGGATTAATTCGCAAAGCTTGGTTGAAATCGGCTACAGCACCCTGCTTGTCTCCTAATTGAGAGCGGGCATTTCCCCGGTTGTTGTAGGCTATGGCATAGTTAGGATTAATTCGCAAAGCTTGGTTGTAATCGGCGATTGCACCCTGGTTGTCTCCTAAAGTACGGCGGGCAAGTCCCCGGTTGTTATAGGCTTGGGCATAATTAGGATTAAGCACAATTGCTTGGCTGAAAGCTTGTATAGCACCCTGATAATCTCCTTTTTTATACTTTTCCTGACCCTGAATAAAGAAATCCTCAGCTTTCGTCCCAGTCGCCACAGTCGCACTCGGAAGCTGAGCAGATATAGCGACTACTGGGGTTGGTTGTGCGATCGCACTTATTGCAAATGCACCAATCAATGCAATCGAAATTTTGTGAAAGAATTTCATGGATTTTACCTGTCAATAAAAAAGGAGATTTGTTGCAGTTTATTGAAGATTTTTCAGATGGTTAAGGGCTTTTTGATAGCTATCTTTATCTCCTTGCTTCTGATATAAGTCTGCTGCTTTCTGAAAGTCTTGAATCGCACCCTGCTTGTCTCCTAAGCCACGGCGGGCAAGTCCCCGGTTGTAGTAGGCATTAACATGGTTAGGATCAATTCGCAAAGCTTGGTTGTAATCGGCTACAGCACCCTGCTTGTCTCCTAACCTAAAGCGCGCAAGTCCCCGGTTGTTGTAGGCCAAGACATAGTTAGGATTAATTCGTAAAGCTTGGTTGTAATCAGCTACAGCACCCTGCTTGTCTCCTGAGTCATCGCGGGCATTTCCTCGGTTGTAGTAGGCTTTGGCATAGTTAGGATTAATTCGTAAAGCTCGATCGTAATCGGCTACAGCACCCTTGTTGTCTCCTAATTTAGAGCGGGCAATTCCCCGGTTGTGGTAGGCTTGGGCATAGTTAGAATTAAGCCCAATTGCTTGAGTGTAAGCGGCTATAGCACCCTGATAATCTCCTTTTTGATACTTATCCTCACCCCGAATAAAGAAATCCTCAGCTTTCGTCCCGGCCGCAAAATCGGAGTTGGCAATCTTAGCAACGCTGTACTTTTGACTGTTGGTAAACTCTACAACTGTTAAGTCAACTTTTGGCAGTTTTTTCAAGGTAGCGTCAGCATCACTCCCCTGCTTCAGAGTGAATAGCAAAGTCCTATTCGTACAAGTATCATCTTGATTAACAGCAGCGCACACCACGGGTTCTGCATTCCGAATCCCAGTGCTAATATATTTGAGAGTACCACTGTTAAAAGAGGTATCATTTCCCGCCGGACTGGGTTGACAAAAAAGTACATTCGTGGTACAAAAAACCACTAACCCTGTCACGCATCCAGTCAAAATTTTGAATTTCATAAATATATCCACATTTTTGATATATCCTGTCACAGCTCAGCTAAATTCACAAGCCAAAACTAACCCTGATTCTAAAGGCGATCGCCTTTAGCAAACTTCAAGCAATAACCGATAATATAACCATGAGCGACTTATCAATCCGGCCCGCCCTAATCACCAAAGTTATCCCCGACAGCATCTGCGCCGAAATGGGATTTGAACCCGGAGACTCAATCGTCGCCGTCAACGGTCAAAAACCCCGCGACTTGATTGACTATCAATTCCTGTGCGCCGATGAATTTCTCGAATTAGAAGTATTAGACACTAAAGGCAAAACTCACAAGTTAGAAATAGAAAAAGATTATGACGAAGACTTGGGAGTGGAATTTGAAACTGCTCTTTTTGACGGACTAATTCAGTGCAACAATCGCTGCCCTTTTTGCTTCATTGACCAACAACCACCGGGAAAGCGGGAAACTCTGTATCTTAAGGATGATGACTACCGCCTCAGCTTCCTTTACGGTAGCTATCTCACTCTCACAAATCTGACTCAAAAAGAGTGGGACAGAATCGAACAAATGCGGCTTTCTCCTCTCTATGTTTCCGTGCACGCTACGGAACCGGAAGTGCGAATTCGGTTGCTAAAAAATCTCCGCGCGGGGAAGATTCTCGAACAAATCAAATGGTTTCAAGAACGCCGCTTGCAAATTCACGCTCAAGTAGTTGTTTGTCCTGGTATTAATGATGGCGAACATTTAGAACGCACATTGTTAGATTTGGCAAAGTTTCATACGGGAAATATTCCCACGGTAGCATCGGTGGCTGTAGTGCCGGTGGGTTTAACTCGCTTTCGCCCTGCTGAAGATGAACTAATTGCAGTAACTGCGGAAAAAGCGCGAGAAGTAATAGAGCAAGTGCAAAAAATTCAAGTGCTTTTGAGTAAAGGAAAAGGCGGCCCAAAAGCTAAAAAGCAGAATTCAAAATCGCGGTGTATTTGGCTGGCTGACGAGTGGTTTTTAATAGCGGGTTTAGATTTGCCGTCGGCTGCTGATTACGAAGATTATCCGCAAATTGGTAACGGTGTGGGTTCGATTCGCCAGTTTATCCAGCAGTTTGAAACGGCTTTTGAGAAGCTGCAACCGATGCCAGTCGAGCCTGCGCGCAAGTTAGTTTGGGTGGTGGGGAATGCTGTCGAAAAAGCTTTTGAGCCGATCGTACAACAACTAAACCAAATTCCCGGCTTGTCCGTCAACATGGCAGCACTGTGCAGCCACTACTGGGGACAAACTATCACTGTTACGGGTTTGCTCACCGGGCAAGATTTGCTCGAAGGTTTGCAGGGGCGAGACTTGGGAGATGGTATCCTGCTGCCGTCGGTGATGCTAAAACAGGGGGAACCGCGTTTTCTCGACGACATGACCCTCGAACAGCTCGCCAGCTCGCTGAAAACCCGGATTTTGCCGGTGAGCGGAGTAGAGGAACTAATCTCGGCGGCGATCGGTCTGGCAAATGCTGAAGTTAAATTCTAAATTTTGAATCGAACATTCAAAAGTTAAGATGAGTATGGTAATTGTGACTTGTAACCGTCGAGTTCAGGCTACAGACTAGAAACTTGAGACCTCAATCTTGCTCTAAAATTGTCTCTAGGATTGCAGAGTAATTAAAAAATTATGCGTGTTTTTCGTCAAATCATCGTAGTCGGAGTGGGCGCTGCAATTACTTTCAGCAACGCCGCACAGAGTGCTTCAGCACAGTCTCCGGCTCAATCTCAGGACAGTTTGGCCCTTAGCAATCAGCTCGAATTAGGGCCCAATATTCGATCGACCTCGAACACAGCGGCAGAATCAGCATCACAGCCCGAACAGTCGATCGCCCTTAACCCCCCAACCGGAACCGAGCAAGCATCAAAGCCTCAACAGGCTGCTCCGGCTTCCCCATCAACTCTGTCTCAGGCCGGTTCAACGCCTCTAAGAGGGTTGGAACCGACACAGACTCAGCAGCCTTCCCCGAACCCTCCCAACAATGTTCCTGTGCCCAGTTCCCCGGTACCAATTCTCCGGGGCACTCCGAACGAAAGTTTCCCCCCTCTCCCTCCGAGGGGCATTTTAGACACCAAGCCTCCGGCCTCCCTGGAACCCAACCCGAATCCGCTGAATTTTCCGGCAAACCCGGAGGATGTCAGGATCGAGCAAACAGAGTCAATTACCTTGCAGCAGGCGATCGACCTCGCGCGCCGCAACAGCCAAGTTTTGCAAATCGCCGGACAGCAAGTGGAACAAAGCAGAGCAGCTTTGCGCGAACAGCAAGCTGCTCTTTATCCAGACCTGAATTTTCAAATGGACGCCAGCCGGTCTGTGACTGCCGGCGGAGAACTCGGAGTCCGAGCTCAACAGCGCTTCAACAACTCTCGGGCTAACGGAACCGGGCAGCCCGCCGAGCAAGCCCGGCAAAATTTAGGCAGCAACAGTCTCAACAGCACTTTGCAGTTGAGCTACGACATCGATTTGTTCGGAAGGCGGCGCGCTAACATCCGCGCGGCAGAGGAACAGTTGCGCCTTCGGGAACTGGATGTGGAACGCCAAGCCGAGGAACTCCGCTTCGACACTGCTGAGGCTTACTACAACTTGCAAAACGCGGACGGACAAGTTGCCATCCGCCAAGCTTCGGTCAGAAATGCTCAGCAAAGTTTGCGGGATGCCGAAGCCCTGGAACGGGCAGGGGTAGGAACCCGGTTTGCTGTGTTGCAGGCTCAGGCAAATTTGGCTAACGAAGTGCAACAACTGTCAGTTGCTCGTCGCGATCAGCGAGTTGCCCAGCGGCGTCTGGCTGAGATTTTGAATGTCAGCCAGTCGGCGAACTTGACGGCGGCAGATCCGGTAGAGCAAGCGGGCTCTTGGAGGCTGTCTTTGGAAGAGAGTATTGTGCAGGCTTTTAAGAATCGCCCAGAGTTGGAACAGCAGTTGGTGCAGAGGGATATCAGCAAGCAGCAGAGGCGATCGATTCAGGCGGGGCGTTTGCCTCAACTGAGTGTTGGGGGTAGTTACAACGTGCTGGGACAAGACCCTGACGACCCCAACCCGTTTGCTACTCGTGGGTGGGCCGATGGTTATTCGATCCGGGCGAGTCTGACTTGGAGTATCTTCGATGGGGGCGCGGCGAACGCGAGGGTGAGACAGCGGGATGCTGATATTGCGATCGCCGAAAGTCGATTTGACCAACTCCGCAACCAGGTGCGCCGGGAAGTAGAACAAGCTTATTTTGGCTTAGAGTCGAGTTTTGAGAATATTGAAACTTCTGAGGCGGGGGTTTTGCAGTCAAGGGAAGCTCTGCGTCTGGCGAGACTGCGGTTTCAAGCTGGCGTGGGTACTCAGACGGATGTGATTCAGGCGGAAACTGATTTGACTAGGGCTGAGAGAAACCGATTGTCGGCAATTGTCACCTACAACCTGGGGCTTTCGTCTCTCCAGCGGGCTGTGAGCAATCTTCCGACGAATAACCTCTCGGATGCTCCTTGAGATTGAGTTGGGGCGATTCCCTACGGGAGAGCTACGCTTCAGGATATTTAATCACAAAGGCAATTAGACATCGGGGTATTAAACGTCCGACACATTAGTTAATATTTTGTAATAGAGTTCGATGTCAACTGCGTTAAGGAATCGGCAATGGCCAATATCAAGTTTGTGAAGGAAAATCAGGAAGTCATCGCAGCAGACGGGGCCAATTTGAGGCTCAAAGCTCTAGAAAACCGCATCGATTTGTACACATTTTCGGGAAAGCTCATGAATTGCGGGGGCATTGGTCAATGCGGCACCTGCATTGTGGAAATTGTCGAGGGCAGTGAAAATCTGTCGCCCCGCACTGACTTTGAGAACCGCAAGCTCAAGAAAAAGCCCGAAAACTATCGGTTGGCTTGTCAAGCTATGGTCAATGGCCAGGTGAGCGTGAAGACTAAACCGTGACTTTCAGAAGGCAGAAGGCTAGAGATGCTAGAGATGCAGAAGGAAAGAAAAATGCAGAATGCAATAATTGTGTTTTTTTTCCTATTTCACTGTATAATCACGCCTTTTGCCTGCCTAGGAAAAGAAACTTGGTTTCTAGGACAAATAAGAGATTGGGCAGCGAGGCATCCAGGCAGAAAGCGGGTTTCGACGCTTGTCCGTTAGCTCTTCTTCTGTCTTCGAGTTTGCCTTTTGCCTTTGAGTGATATCCTAGTTGTGTGTGTTTTTCTATTTTCCGATAGAGGCGAGCGTCTTCATGGAAGTTAACGATTTAGGGTTTGTGGCAACCATTCTTTTTGTATTGGTTCCCAGTGTTTTTCTAATCATTCTGTACATTCAAACAGCTAGCCGTCAAGGTAGAAAAGATTAGCAACTGCTGCTATTTCTCTCTGGCTTTGCTGCTTGCAAAAAAAAGCGCCAACAGCTTTTTGCTGAGGCGCTTTTTTTGTTAAATGTTGAGTGTTAGCTGCTAACTCTTAATGATGAGATTCTAGCCCACTGTGCGGGCTAGCAAGACGGGACAGTTGGCATAAACTCGCACGTAGTCTGATAGCGAATTTCCTAGGAGTCGATCGATATCCACAAAGTTTTTGGCAACATTGGGTCGCCGATCCGGGGAACCGATTACCAACAAGTCGGCATTCAAGTCGTCTGCAATCCGACAAATTTCTTCCCCTGGCTTGCCTGTAGCACTCACGCAGCGGTAGCTAACTCCCATTTGTTTGGTTAGTGCTACTGCTGGGGCCAATACGGGGTCTTTTTCAGCACTTGCTGTTAAATCTTCGCTGGCTTTTCCCGTCAAATCTTTGGTGACGTGTACTAAAATTATCTCTCCGCCACTGACTTCTTTGACCAAAGATAGCGCAAGCTGCAATGACTGTTTGGCAGATTCTGATTTGTCTACCGCCACCATGACTCGCTTGATTTTTTTGACGTAGATGTCGTCTTTTACTAACAGCATCGGTCGGGATGTTAGCTGGAAAACGTACTGGCTGACTGAGTTTTCCAAAATCGATTGCAGCCGTCCGAGTCCCCGGGAACCCATAATTACTAAGTCGGATTGTTCTTCTTCTGCGACTTGGCAAACTGTGGTTTTCGGGTCTCCCTGTTTGAGCCGGGGGTTGACTTTGCTGGGATCTATTTTCAAAGACTGGACTGCTTGTGCTAAAATCTTTCCTCCTTCTTCCAATTTCTCGGCCATGCCATCGGAGGTTACTTGGGGCGGCACGACGTGCAAGACGGTGACAGAGGTTTGTTGCAAGGAAGGGATGTCCATCAACATATTAAACATCTCTTCGCACAAGCCGCGACCGGCTACGGCTACTAAAATTTTTTCTATCATGGTTTTTTGGGCGGTAAAAACAGTTGAGTTTTCTTGTGCGACGTTAAACTAGGGCGTTGGTACTCTAGTTGCTTACTGTCAAGCATAAGCCTGAAGTTTGTCTTATGATTTGTAGAAATGTAGCGTTTTGGAACGATTTGTAAAGTGTTAGAGAACGATCGAACTCAACCAGAACTCGCACCGGCTGGTGCTATTCAAAATCGGCGCGGGATAGACTCTGAGGGCTGGTTTGAATATTTGGTGCGAGTGTACCCTCACCATACTGACTACAGCGGTGTGGTTTGGCACGGGACTTATATTACTTGGATGGAGGAAGCTAGGGTGGAAAGTTTGCGCTCTCTTGGCATCGAGTATGCAGACTGGGTGGCGCAGGGTTTGGAATTGCCCGTGGTGGAACTTTCGCTGCGCTACCACCGGGCTGTACAAATGGGTCAATCTGTGGCAGTCAGAACGCGGATGGCTGCTACCGAGGGTGTGCGGCTGCTTTGGGATTACGAAATTCGATCGGCTGATACTCAGGAGTTATATGTGACAGCACAGGTA
The DNA here is from genome assembly GCF_036702455.1 of Microcoleus sp. D2_18a_D3. Taxonomy (NCBI): domain Bacteria; kingdom Bacillati; phylum Cyanobacteriota; class Cyanophyceae; order Oscillatoriales; family Microcoleaceae; genus Microcoleus; species Microcoleus sp. D2_18a_D3. The sequence continues at coordinate 58,122 of NZ_JAUBTK010000016.1, read as the reverse complement.
ACTTTGGTTGGTGTCGATCGTGACAAGAACAAGATTATCCGGCAATTGCCACCGGCGATAAAGGAGGCTTTGACAAGGCTTTCTGTTAAACCTTCAACCTAAGCTGCTGTTAACTATCAATTCTCGCCTCGTCTTGCAACAATGATGAGTGTGGGTTTGTTTACTGAAAGACTGTTTGTAAGGTGCGTCGCTCAAAGATTGTGGATATTATTTAATATTTTTGATGGCGACGCACCCTACAGATACTGTTGCATGAGTTTTGATAATTAGTATAATTATAAATTATACCTTCTGCTTTCTCTGTTTTGCCTTCATTGGAACTTTTAATAATGTCAAAAAAACTGGAATTGCCAGAGCCAAATATTGAACGTCAGCGCAATATTTTGGAAAAAACAGAGTTAAACTCTGCCTTAACAACTGAAGACAAAACTATTGTTTCGGGAAAGCCAGACAGTTTAAAAAACGGTGAATTAGCTGACAGTAAAGCCAAAATTTGGGCGATCGCATCGCTGTCGGCGGCGCTGCTAGCGGTGTCGCTGGCGGCGATTTTTATTAGGTTGAGCGAACGGGAAATCAGCCCGAATGCTACTGTTTTTAACCGTTTGTGGATAGCAACTGTGGTATTTGGACTGTGGAATGGTGCTGATGCTGCGCGCCGCCGAATGTCTGGGGCCCAAGTTAAAGAGCGATCGAACTACACTCTGCAGGATGTGATGCTGTTAATAGCCGTAGGCGTGGTTTCTTCTGCTTCTGTGGGTTTCTGGGCCTGGTCACTGAGTCAGACGAATGTCGCTAATTCTACTGTACTGCGAAACTTAACTCCTTTATTTACTACTTTGGGGGGATGGCTGCTGTTGGGGCGACGCTTTGACAACAGGTTTTTGGTGGGACTGGCGGTGGCTTTGTCTGGCGCAATTGCGATCGGAATCGACGATTTGCAAACTGCGGGAGACAATCTTGTCGGCGACATGGCTGCTCTTTTATCGGCGATGTTTTATGCAGGAAATCTGCTAATTTCAGAACATTTGCGAACCAAGTTTCCGGCGACAACTATATTGATGTGGCGCTGTTTTATGGGCAGTATCTTGGTTTTGCCACTGGTTCTGCTTGCGGGCGATCGAGTTTTCCCTTATTCTTGGCAGGGATGGCTGACTGTAATTGCTTTGGCCGTGATTTGCCAAGCTTTCGGTCAGGGACTGCTTATCCACAGTCTCGGTAGTTTGTCGTCGGAATTTGTAGCTTTTTTCCTGCTGCTAGAACCCGTAATTACGGCGATTATGGCTTGGGTGCTGTTTTCGGAAAGTTTGAGCTTGTTTAATTGGTTTGCTTTTTCTGTGGTTTTAGCGGGAATATATTTGGGAAAATCTAGCGGTTCGGTGGCTAAAAAATGAAACCAAAAGGAAAAAATACTTAAATGACTCCAACATCAATCAGCCTCAATAGCTGGCATTACGACTTTAGTTTGCTGCCTCAATATTTGGAGGTGCTGTTTGCTAAATTGCGGATTGCTGTGGTGTTCGGCGGCGACTGCGATCGCCCCGGCTCAGTGATTTACAAAACTCACAATCCCCGATCTTGGAAAAGTTACGAAGTAGTCGCCCGCGAGATTGCTAAAGCCTTAGCAGAAATTGGCTTTCAGCAAGTCTTTGTCATGCCTGATGACATGAATTTGCCGGAACAACTCAAACAAAAAAATATCCATTTAGTGTGGCTGAATACTGGCGGAGTCCAGGGCTACAATCCTGTTTGTCACACTCCCGCATTGTTGGAAATGTTGGGAATGCCTTATGTCGGTCACAATCCTCTAAATAGTTCAATTTTAGATAACAAACACGCTTTTAAACGGGAACTGCAATCAGTTGGAATTAAAACCGCTCCGTTTATGACTTGGCATCCTTCTCAAGGGATTTTGCAGCCTAATTTGCATCAGCGTTTTGCCATTGCTTTTGGTGACTATCAAGGGCCGTTTGTTGTTAAACCCGTATCGGGTCGCGCTTCGCTGCACGTTCATTTTGTAGAGAAAATTGAGGGTTTGTCTCAGGCGGTTTCGGAAGTTCACCGCTCCACTCACAATACTGCTTTAATTGAAAAGTATTTGCCGGGACGAGAATTTTGTGTTGCGGTTTGTGGCTATGTTAAATATGCTAAAGGCGGTTTCTCTAAAAATACAAAGCCTTTTGCTTTTTCCACGATAGAGCGCGTGTTGGAGCCTGACGAACCTATCTTTACTTCTATGGATCAAAAGGCGATTACGGCAGATAGAGGACGGTTGATGGGCGGTGAGGAACCAGAACTAAAACAAAAGTTAATTGAGTTAGCTCGAACAATTTATTGGGAGTTTAGTTTGAACAGTTTGGTGCGGATCGATGTCCGAAGTGATGCTGATGGCTCGCTTTATGTTTTGGAAGCAAATCCGAAACCGGATCTGAAACATCCAGGGGAAAATGTGACGAGTTTGGTAGCTTTAGGTTTGGCGGAATACGGGATGAGTTATAACGATTTAATTTTTAGTTTACTGGCGGATAGGTTGGATTATTTGTTGACTCAGCATATCGAAATTATTCCTCATATTGTGGATTTGCTTCATTAATCGGACTTGCAGGGTGCGCTGCACCTTACCTGTAACCAAAAGGGATTTGTAAAGAAATATAAATTCTCGATCCAAGTGAACACAGGCTGGCAAGTTGTGATAGTTTTGAGTAATATCAATTCCGGTTGCACTCCTCATGACAGTTGACAGTTGACAGTTGACAGTTGACAGTTGACTCGCAGTCGTAAAACTGAATGCTTGAGTGTTAACTATTGACTCGATTTTATTATTCCGATGCAACCGGAAACGATATAAGATAGCGATTGGTAGATGTCCATTTTTGGGTCTGCCTCAAAATAACTCAATTGATATTAATTAGATAAAACAAATGCAAGCATTACTTTTATTAATAGGATTTGGAGGCGGGGCATTCGTCTGCTGGCTAATTTTGAATAAGCGAAATTCACGCAATTTGGTGCGGATGCAGGGTTCGCAGGAGGCTATATCGAATTTGGCTGCTCAGTTGGATGCCCGAACTTCGGAATTGCGGCAAAAGGTGCAGAATGAAAATCAGCTAAATTCTGAATTGTCCCAGTTGCAAAGTCGGTTGGGGACTGTGACTAGCGAGCAAGAAGTGTTAAAAAATCAAGTGTCGGAAATGGAAGAATTTTTGGCAGGAATTGCCCAGGATCGATCGCAAATTGATGCTCTGATTGCTGATTTGCAGTTTCAGCTAGAAAATGCTCAACAAGCTGAGTCGCAGTTAGCAGAAGTGGCAGAACTTAAAGATCAGTTAGAAGTTGCGGAGCAGGAGCGATCGCAACTTAACGCTCAATTGCTGGAAATGCAAGCACAGTTAGAGGCGGTTGATGCAGAACGTTCTCAATTTCACGCTTTGCTGTCGGAATTTGAGAGTCAGTTGGAAACGGCTACTCAAAGCAGATTGCAGGTACAGTACCAGTTGTCGGAAATTCAAATTAAGTTCGATCGCTCCATTGAAGAGCGGCAGCAACTTCAGTCTCAACTGTCGGGTTTGCAAGCTCAACTGCAATTAGTCGAAGCAGAGCGATCGCAATTTACTTCGGAATTGTCAGAGCTACAAGCTCAATTGGAGAGTGCAGAGCAAGAACGCGAAATACTCAACTCTCAATTGCAAACCGCTCGCCAACAAGCAAAGCAACCTCCATTTGAATTATTAGAACTGCAAAGACAGTTAGAAGCAGCTAATCTGGAGAAAATGCAGTTAAACTCTCAACTTCATGAAGTACAACTTCAATCCGAAATGGTTGTTGTAGAGCGAGAGAGACTGCTGTCTGAGTTGTCAGAATTGGAGTCTCAGATACAGCGCAAGGAGGGAGATAGCTCGCAACTCCAGTCTCAGTTATCAGAACTGCAAGCTGAATTAGAAACTGCTAACACAGAACGATCGCACCTTTATTCTCAACTGTCCCAATTGCAAAGTCAAATCGAGACAGCCAACCAGATCCCAACTCAACTTCAATCTCAAATCTCGGAGTTAGAACACCAGTTAGAAAGTGTGCGTCAAACTCGCTCTGAATTAGAAGTTCAGCTAGAAACTGCTAACACAGAACGCTCGCAACTTTATTCTCAACTCTCGGAATTGCAAAGTCAAACCGAGACAGCCAACCAGAATCAAACTCAACTTCAATCTCAAATCTCCGAGTTAGAACACCAGTTAGAAACTGTGCGTCAAAATCGCTCTGAATTGGAATCTCAACTCACTTCTCAAATTTCCCAATTGCAAAGTCAAACCGAGACAGCAAACCAGAATCAAAATCAACTTCAGTCTCAAATCTCCGAGTTAGAACAACAGTTAGAAAGTGTGCGTCAAACTCGCTCTGAATTGGAATCTCAGCTCACTTCTCAAATCTCGGAATCCCAAAGTCAAATCGAGACGGCTAATCAGAATCAAACTCAACTTCAATCTCAAGTATCGGACTTAGAAAATCAGCTAAATAGCCTGCGTCAAACTCGCTCTGAATTAGAAGTTCAGCTAGAAACAGCTAACACCGAACGAGCGCAACTTTATTCTCAAATCTCGGAATTCCCAGCTCAAATCGAGACAGCCAATCTGAATCAAGCTCAACTTCAATCTCAAGTATCCGAGTTAGAACACCAGTTAGAAAGTGTGCGTCAAAGTCGCACTGAATTGGAATCTCAGCTAACTTCTCAAATCTCCCAATTGCAAAGTCAAATCGAGACAGCAAACCAGAATCAAAATCAACTTCTATCTCAAGTATCCGACTTAGAAAGTCAGTTAGAAAGTGTGCGTCAAAGTCGCACTGAATTGGAATCTCAGCTAACTTCTCAAATCTCCCAATTGCAAAGTCAAATCGAGACAGCCAATCAGAATCAAAATCAACTTCTATCTCAAGTATCCGACTTAGAAAGTCAGTTAGAAAGTGTGCGTCAAAGTCGCACTGAATTGGAATCTCAGCTAACTTCTCAAATCTCCCAATTGCAAACTCAAATCGAGACAGCTAATCAAAATCAAAATCAACTTCTATCTCAAGTATGCGACTTAGAAAGTCAGTTAGAAAGTGTGCGTCAAAGTCGCTCTGAATTGGCATCTGGGCTAGAAACTGCTAACAGAGAACGCTCCCACCTTTATTCTCAACTCTCGGAAACTCAAAGTCAAATCGAGACAGCAAACCACAATCAAGCTCAACTTCAATCTCAAGTATCCGAGTTAGAACACCAGCTAGAGACAGTTTATCAAGAACGCTTGCAGCTAACATCGCAAATTTCCGAAGCGGGCGATCGACCATTTGAGCATTTTAACTCGGAGTCACGGCTAATTAAAGCATCTACTTCAGATACCAAAGTTTTGAAAAGTCAAGGATTTGTTGTTTCTCAGCAGGGTCAAGGCGATTATACTACTATTAGCGAAGCGCTGAAAAATGCAGCACCCGGCACGCGCATTGACGTGCATCCAGGCGTTTACCGTGAAAGTCTAATTATCGACAAATCGGTAGAAATTATCGGCAGCGGAGAGGTCGAGCGCATTGTTGTTGAAAGTATCAGCTCAAACTGCATTAAAATGGCAACTGACAGTGCTTTAGTGCGGGGTTTAACGCTGAGTGCAACTGGGAAATATTACACTGTAGATATTCGCAAAGGCGAGTTAATCATAGAAGACAGCGATATCACTTCTGCGGACTATTCTGTGGTGGGAATTTGCGGCCCTGATGCAAATTCTATCCTCCGCCGCAGTCAAATTCATGATGGGGTATGGAACGGAATTTTTATATCGGATAATGGGAAAGCAACGGTGGAAGATTGCAGTATTTTTGACAACGGCAGTTTGGGAATAGGTGTCGGATTGGGAGGAAAATTGCTCGTGCGCCGGTGTCGGATTAATGGTAATGAAGGTGAGGCGATCGCTGTTTACAGAGATGGCATTGCTACCGTGGAAGATTGCGATTTAACGGGCAATGGTGGGGGTGCTTGGCGTATTGCAGATAACGGATACGTGCGCGGCAAAGGCAATCAAGAATAGAAGAAGGAAGTTCGGCAACAGATTATGTAACGGATGTAACGGATGTCAGGAAGAGGGAAGAAGGAAGTTCGGCAACGGATTATGTAACGGATGTAACGGATGTAACGGATGTAACGGATGTCAGGAAGAAGGAAGAAGGCAGAAGGAAGAGGGAAGAGGGAAGAAGGAAGAGAAAAGAGGGAAGAGAATTCCCAATTAGCGATTCCCAATCCCCGATTGCCAATTACCAATTACCAATTCTCAATGCCTAACAATCGAGCTGGATTGTGTTTCATCATTAAATCTATTTCGTGCGGAGAAATGCCTTCATCCCTCAACTTTTTAACAAATAATTTGTAACCTTCCGCAGGTAAAGGATCGGGTTTTCTTCCCAAATCTGTGCTGAGAACAAAATGCTCGGCTCCAATTAGTTTAATCGCTGCTGCCATCTTCTTAATAGAAACTTGATGCCAGTTTTTGTGACCCTCATCAGCGGCATTTTCTCCCATCAAATCGTTCACAAATGCGAGTTCTAAGAAAGCTCCGGCTGCGGCGGCTGTTTGCATATTTTCTAGAGACAAGCCGGGTACATCCGCCATTGCGTGGGTAATCAGGATGTTTTTAATGTTGAGCAGGTTGGCTTCACCGACAACTGCCATCACCTCTTCTGAGGAAATATGACCGGTTTCCAATATCAAATTCTCTTTGCCTACCATCTTCAACACCGCTGCTGTTTCCGGTAAAACCTTGCCATTTTCCGCAACTTTAATCCCCCTTCCCGACTTGTGAAAAACCTGCAAGTGATGCTCAGCATCAACCGTTGGCAGCCACACTACTTTACCGTATTTGCCACCTATGCGGTGCATTGCGCCTACAGCGTCGGGATTAATGCCGCCTACGGAATGATTGAGAACAACTCCCCCAAAAACTTCGATTTCTGGTACTATTTTATTCACCAAAACTGCCCGCGCTGCTGTACTCGCAAAGTGATTTTTCAATACCACAGCTTTCATCTTGGCACTAGCAGCTAATTTCGCTACTTCAAAATCATCCAACCTGCGAGGAATCACATCAGGAGAAGAATGAATGTGAAAGTCGATCGCACCTTCAATCGTACTCTTTGGCAAATTGACCATCGGCGAATCTCCGACAGCATAAACTGGCAGACAAAACCAATAGCAAACCATCCAAACTAACGTAAAAAAAACAGCTTGCATTCATCCCCTCTTCCCTTCTCCCCTCTGCGTTCTCTGTGCCCTCTGCGGTTCATTCTCTCTTAATTCTCTCAAATAAAAGATTTAACCGCATTTGCTAAAGCTTCTGCATTCTCTTCGTGCATACCCAAAGAACCAGGAACCACTCGCGATTCAACACCGGGTAATTCCGTTAATGCTTCCATTTCAGCCTTTGATTTTTGCGGCGCATTTTCAGCAATTACAACCATCACCGGCACTGCTAATTGTTGAAAATTATGTGTAAATTCCGATCGCACTTTTGCCGTATCTAAACCACCAGTCACAAAGGCAGCGGAACCGTAGCGAGCACCGGGTTTTTGCGTAATTTTCCACTTATTTTGAATGAAATCGGGCGTGACTTTAGCTGCATCAACATAGACGTGGCGGCGGTACATCAAACTGAGGAATGACGGCGCAGTGTTGAGTTTGTATAGGAATTGTCCCAGTAAGGGCGATCGTACTAATTCTCTCACGACTCCATGCCAGCCGCTTTGCTGCTTGCTCATCGTCGGCAAAGGCCCGCGCCAAGTCGGCGCTGCTAACACAATCTTTGACCAAACATTCGGCTGTGATTGCGCTAATTGCATCGCATAACCCGCAGCGTGACCGGCAGCAACTACAGCAACGGGACTATTAAAAATTGCCTCAACAAAATCCTTGAGAAATTGATGGTATAATTGCGGTTGATAGTCGGTTCGCGGGCGATCCGATTCGCCAAAACCCGGCCAATCTAAGCTCACAACTTGAAACTTAGGAGCTAATAATTCTGCTAAAGGACGCATTTCTTCTCGCGTGGAAACTGTACTGAAAGCAGGCAGCAGCAATACAGGATTTCCCTGTCCTCTGGTTTCGTAAATAACTTTGATTTGCGTTTCTTGCCAATTCCAGAGATATTCTTGAACTGCGGCGGGATAGTGGCCAGAACCGGATTTTGTTAAATTTGTAGCTTGAATCATGGCTGTTTATTCTTTTAATTTGCTTCGGCTTGCTTGGTCAATTCACAAGCAAGTGCCTTATTTTTCATCATTTGAAAGATGTTGTAAAATCCGTTAGCGCGGGAAGGTGTCAGACTCACATTCAACCCCGTGTCTTGAATAAAATCTGGGGTAATGGTGACAATTTCAGCAGGCGTTAATCCGCTCAAACCTTCCACCAGCAAGCCCACTAATCCTTTAACTAACTGAGCATCTGAATCGCCTTGATACAAAACTTTTCCGTCTGCCAAATTTGCAGTAACATAAACTTGCGACGCGCAGCCAGAAACTTTGTTTTCCGGCAGTTTGTCGCTTTCGGGAAATGCTGGGAGTCTTTTGGCATACCACAGCAGTTGTTCGTAGCGCTGTTTGGGATCGGAATGTCGCTGAAAGCGCTGAACGATTTTAGCTAGGGCTGGGGGTAGCGCGGTGTTTGCGGACATGATTCACTGGTAGCGGTTTACTTCGTTAATATTATACATTTAATTTTGGCGGCGGGTGCGATCGCCTGCTCATCTCCTCCCACTGAAGCCGTCTTCAGGTGAATGGGTTATTGTCATTGTAGTTAACGAGTTCGAGCATTCAAAACAGAGGAAATATGGTATTTAGTGCTGTTAATCAAGATTGTGGTGTAATGTAGTGACTCTGCAAAAACTCTGGCTACAACATCGCATTTTTCCGGCAGTTGTCTTTTTAGGATTGGGTTTGCTATTAACCATCGCCCTTTCGCTTTCTTTTGGTGCGGTGCCGATGAGTTCAGATCAATTGTGGCAAGCATTTCTGCACCGAGGTGATGCTGTCAATCAAACTATTTTCTGGGAATTGCGTTTGCCCAGAGTGGCGGCAGCCCTGACGGTTGGTGCGGCTTTGGGAATGTCGGGCGCTTTGCTGCAAGGTTTGCTCCGCAACGGTTTAGCAGATCCTTTTGTATTAGGAATTTCGGCGGGTGCAGGGTTGGTTGCGATTACCATGCTGACTTTGGGAATATTTCAAACTTGGGTGCCTTTGGCGGCTTGGATAGGTGCTATTTTAACTTCGATGCTGGTCTACTTTTTGGGAAAAACTAAAACCGGGATTTCTGTTGAACGTTTGGTTTTAGCTGGTGTGGCTGTAAGTTCTCTGTTTGGGGCAATACAAACTACACTGCTGCTGTTAGCTGAAGACAGCCGCTTGCAAGCTGCTTTGAATTGGTTAATCGGCAGTTTGAACGGTCGTGGTTGGTCGGATTTGCAGGTGGCTGCACCTTATATTTTGGCTGCTTTGCTGTTAGGATGTTTTTTGGGTCGATCGATAAATTTGCTGGCTTTGGGCGACGATTTAGCTGTTGGTTTGGGGGTTTCGCTGGTACGATCGCGCTTGTTGATTGGGGGTATTGCTACTTTGCTAGCTGCGAGTGCTGTCAGCATCGGCGGATTGATTGGTTTTGTGGGATTGGTTGTGCCTCACGGGGTGCGTTTGTTGGTTGGTAATGATTATCGGTTTGTATTGCCGCTGAGTGCGATCGGCGGTGCTTGGGTGTTGACTTTTGCTGATTTTTTGGCTCGTTTGGGTGCCGTAGAATTGCCTGTGGGTACGGTTACGGCTTTGTTGGGTTCTCCGCTGTTTGTCTGGCTGCTTTATCGGCGTTCTAGTCAGTAGTCATCAGTCATTAGTTATTAGTCATCAGTCATTAGTTATTAGTAACCAATGCCCCATGCCCCATGCCCCATGCCCAATTACCCATTACCAAAATCTAATGTCTTTAGAAATTCAAAATTTAACTGGTGGTTACGGCGAAGTTGCGATCGCCCACAACATCACTTTATCTTTACAACCTGGTGAGTGGTTGAGCCTTATCGGTGCCAACGGTTCTGGTAAGTCTACTTTCTTGAAGTTAGTTAGCCGCATCCTAACTCCGCAGCAAGGAAGTGTGTTGCTTGATGGCAAAGCAATTCATACTCAACCTGCTGCTGTTGTCGCTCAAAAATTAGCGATTTTGCCGCAGCAGCAAACAGTACCGGAAGGTTTGACGGTAAGGCAATTAGTTAGTTTGGGGCGTTCTCCTCATCAGGGTTGGTGGCAGTGGGAATTGAGCAAGGAAGATGCGGAAAAGGTGGAAGTTGCTATCAGTCAAACTGGGATTGAGGAATTTCGCGATCGTCCCGTCGAACAACTCTCAGGAGGCGAACGTCAGCGCGCTTTCCTCGCCTTAGCTTTGGCTCAAAATCCGCAAGTTTTGCTATTAGATGAACCTACGACTTATTTAGATATTTGCTATCAGTTGCAATTGTTAGAACTGCTTAACCAACTAAATATAAAACATAAATTGACGATAATTACGGTGCTGCATGAAATCAATTTAGCTGCTAGGTACAGTTCGCGGATTGCTATGTTAAATAAAGGAGAGCTTTTTTGTGTAGGAACTCCCGCACAAGTTTTAACTCCTGATAATTTAGCTAAGACTTTTGGCGTAGAAGCTATCATTTTAGAAACTTTTGTAGGCTTGCAGATTTGTGCGATCGCTCCCACTTTTCACACTTAATACTTTTATGAAAAGTATAACATTACCCTCGCACTAAGTTCCCAATTTCTTCATAATTATTTCTATTAACTGATTGCCGCCATCCGCTGTTCTACCTGAGTGCCACAGGCTTTAAACTCTTGCCTAGTCTGGATTCCAAAGGGTCGAATAAAAATTAAGAGATACTTAAAAAATCCGCATTCAGGCAACAAAGGCGGTTTTTTATACAAAATCTACCGTAAACTATTGATATTTAAATCATTAAGCGCTAAAGTGCGATCGAACTTCCCGTCTGATCGTTTCCGGTTGCATCGGTATTGTTCAAATGTCCAAACAGTCAACCGTCAACAGTCAACCGTCAACAATCATTTTTGAGTGCGATCGAACTTCCCGTCAATTCTGTCTCAACCTGGTCTAAACTCGCTGTAACTCCCGCCTAAACTATGTACAAAACTTTTTTTTATCGTACCGCTATCCTGTTGCTGAGTTTAGCATTTACCGCTTGCTCCGCCGCCACTTCACCCCAAATTCAGCAATCAAGTCCTCCTGGTTCGCCAGCCAATCAACCACAAACAACTAACAGCGAATCAGCACAAAAAGTTGTAGCTTTAACACCTTTGACCGCCGATATTATCCATCAACTCGATCCAACCAAACTTGTAGGAATTCCCGGCAGCGCATTAGTCAGCAGCAACCCCAAATTTACAGGAATTACGGCTGTCACAGCCGAACGTACCCCTCCTAATTTGGAAAAAATCATCGCCTTGAAACCGGATTTGGTGGTAGGTGCGTCGGGATTCCACGACCAAACAATGCAAAAATTGCAGCAGCTTGGAGTTAAAACCTTACTCACTCAAGTTGATAGCTGGAAATCCCTAGAAGAGTTAACAACCACGTTAGCTAAATCCCTCAATACAAATCCCGAACCTCTGTTAAAACGCTACCAAACATTTTTATCAGACATCCCAACTCAAACCCCCGCCACTTTAGTTTTGGTAAGCAGACAACCGATTTTATCGCCCAATCAAAGCAGTTGGGCTGGAGATTTGCTGGGTAAGTTTAACGTGAAAAATGTCGCAGCCCAATTGCAAGGAGATAGCCCCGTTCGAGGCTACGTGACGCTTTCAGCGGAAAAGGTTTTAGAGGCTAATCCCGAAGTTATCATTGTAGTCGATCGGGGAGAAGGAATTTTAGACCAATTTAAATCGGATTCATTTTGGAATCAACTAACAGCCACAAAAAATAATCGAGTTTACGTTTTTGACTACTACGGATTGGTCAACCCCGGCAGTATCGAAAAAATTGAGCAAGCAACTGCTCAACTTAAACAAGTTCTAGCTAAAAAGTAGAGACCCGATTTTGAGAGATAAAAAATCTCTAGAAATCATGGAACAAATTGACTGCAATTTCTCTAAATGTGAGAAAGCTAAAGGCACTCAAAAGCGCGCAGCGATCGGAAACCAGGTTTTTGAGCCTGACTCCCAATGCTGTCGGATCGCCCTCAAGAAACTAGATCCAGAGGCGGCAAACCGCGCAACTGCCGCAGCGAGTTGATACACGCCTGGCAGTCGCAGCCAAACAGCGCCGCCGCCGCATCGCTTTCTTCTTCCGAAAAATCCAGCATCGCCACCTGTTCGTCACCCGGCCGCTGCCAACTGATTCTTACTTTAGGATTAGCAGCAGCAGCTTTGGCTGGGAGGCGCACGCAAGTCAGACGCTGAGTGTGGGGCGATCGCACGCATTGAGGCGAATCAGCCGATTGGCTTGGTGTTTCGCCAATTTGAGCGGGATTTGCGATCGCGCTCAAAGACATCACAGATCCAAAGAGCGTTGGACTTACCAATAAAGTGAGGAGCAATCGATTCATTTGTCGTCCTTCAGAACTTCAACGTATACAGTAGCCGATTATCTGTTGCAATTCAACAAGGTTTTCGTCCGATATCAGTACGATTTGCCGTTATTAAGGCTTAAAAGCCGAATATTTACCGCCTAAACCTTCAACAATTATCAGGGTATTAGCAACCAGCATTTTTTGATAACTATCGCCTTCGCTCCCCAGTTTAAGATTTGTTGCAATTTGAGTAAGTTTAGCTCGCCAGTGATAATAAATTCATCCAAGGCGGGTAAACTGATGTCAGCAAGGGCGACTCGAAGCAGCGAACAAGTTTACCTCAAAAACCAGGTGGGGAGTGATGAGTACAGTTTTAGTGGTGGAAGATTCCCGCAGCCAGCGGGAGTGCATTTCACATCAGTTGAGATGCAGCGGATTGAATGTAATTCAGGCATCAGACGGTGTGGAAGCGCTGGCTAAAGTTGAGAAAAATTGCCCCGATTTAGTATTATTAGATGTCATAATGCCCCGTCTGGACGGCTACGGGGTTTGCCGTTTAATTAAAGCTAATCCCGAAACTCGGAACATACCGGTCGTATTTTTAACAGGCAAGGGACAGCAGTTAGCTTTATTTTCGAGGTTCCAGGGCGATCGCGCCGAGGCTTATGTTAGCAAACCTTGGCAGCCGAGGGAACTTTTGGCAACGATCAAAAAAGTTTTGCTCAATGCCAATATTAAGTTCGATCGAGCTTCAGCCGACGCTTGGACAGAATACGGAATTTTAAACTTAAGTACAGTCGAACTGTATCAAAGCCATGCCGATGCTTGGACAAAATACAGTTCTCAAATTATTAAATTGTACGATTCCAGCTTAGCAGCTTTCGAGCAAGCTTTGGCAATTGAACCGAGTCACTCGAATGCAAACAAGTATCGCAACCGAGTCCAGAAAATCCGGGCAATTTTGATGAAAAAATTAGAGCAAACTAAACCCTGCAAAGTGTGCGATTATTATTACGGTAAGGATGGCATCAATTGTGCGGTGCATCCTGCTGGCCGCCCTCAAGAACTGTGTCGCGATTGGGAATTTAATTAAACTAAAATGAAAACAAATAACCGCGCTAACTTGGAAAAGTTGCTGCAAGAAAGAAACGAACATCCCGAAAGAATGGCTGAAATTGATGAAAAAATTAATGCCACTTTCCGCAAAAATTACGCAATTTTAGTAATGGATATGTCGGGATTTTCGCGCACGACAGTCCGCTACGGAATTATTCATTTTTTGGCAATGATTCACCGGATGCACGGAATTGTCAAACCGATAATTTCAGAATACGGCGGCACTGTAGTTAAGGAGGAAGCAGACAATATTTTTGCAGTTTTTGCTGATGTAAAATCGGCGGTGGAAGCTGCGATCGACTCTTTGAAACAAACGGCGGCTGTCAACACGACACTGCCGCCGGAGATGGATATTTACCTCTGCATTGGTATTGGGTGTGGCGATGTTTTGATGCTGGAAGGAGAGGATATGTACGGATCGGAATTTAATCTGGCATCCAAGCTGGGAGAAGATTTGGCGGAACGGGGAGAGATTTTGCTAACCTCAGCAGCCTTTGAAAAGTTGGAAGGTGATAAGCAAGATTGGCAAAAAGTGGAACTTTCGGTTTCAGGTTTGGAATTGGTAGCCTACAAGCGGCTGTAATCGGCTTAATTTCTCAGGTCTTCTCGTTCCCCTGCCCTGCTGGAAAATGAGAACATGACTTGCCCCAGCCTTGACTAGAAACCCGGTTTCTTCGCAGATATCGGGCGACTCAGCCATTTTGGTATAAACCGGGTTGATGAGGCTAGATTCTTAGAGAATATCGAATTTAAATAAAATTTAAAATCAGATGATTGAGGAACACAAAACTTGGCAATCTATTAACTTATCCGCTATTGAACAGCGGCTGGCTTGGCTGCTGCAACAGCCAGACAAAGTTATTTTTTGCAAAGAGTCTGGTGTTCACTATGTTGCAGTCACAAAAGAGCGATCGCACATTAAGCTATCTTTAGTAGAAAAAGTAAATCGGCACACAGATTTACTGCAATCTGTTTTCGATTTAAACAATCCTTTACATCTAGTGACTCAATATACTCAGGCGATGATGTTAGGTTTAGTGTGGCAAAACCAACCTCAAAGAATTTACCTGGCTGGATTTGGTGGCGGGAGAATTCCGTTAGTGTTGCACCACTATTTGCCAGAGACTGTCATTGAATGTGCGGATATCGATCCCATCGCGATCGAAGCAGCTACACAGTGCTTTGGAGTGCAGTTTGACGATCGGCTAACTGTAACAATTCAAGACGGCCGAGAGTATTTAGAGCAGCAAAAATCAGATACTCAGTACGATATCATCATGATCGACGTAGCTTTTGGCAACGGCTACTTTCCGCACCGCCTATCCACCAAAGAATTTTATCAAATCTGCGAAAAACACTTGTCAAGCGAGGGAGTTGTGGTAGCAAATCTGCTGCACAGAGATCAGTTTTATGCCGAAAAAATCACAACTTTTCAAAGTGTGTTTTCTCAGGTGTGCCTGTGTGTTTGCGAGGAAAGTAATAGCATTTTGATTGGTAGCAACAGCCAGATTTTAGAGAAAGATGAGATTGTTGCTAAGGCAAAATATTTGCAAGATAGCTATCAATTTTCCTTTCCATTAACAGACAGGGCGCTTGAGGTAAAAGTAGGTAGAGAATTGGCGGAAGCTATACCTAATTTAGACAAAGCTCAAATTTTGCATGACGATTCGCCGCCCGCTGGTTATTTTGATTGCTGGTTATTCTGATAAGTGAGCAACGGCTCAAAAAACAGGATATCCTGAACCCCGCAGCAATTTAACGGCTGGGGGTATCGAAGGGGGATTGCATTTTACATTATCCTTTCATACATTCAACCATCTGCTGTTCCAGCTTAGCCAACAATGTATCAACATCTGTTGCAGCTTCCTCAAAACAAACAGGAGGTTCAGGCTTAGGTTCAAAAAGAATCAACTTAATTTGACCTTCCCCGATCGCCAAAATCGCCACTTCCTTCTCAGGCTTGTGAGCGTTCAACACACCTACAACTTCCTGAATATGACTTTTTACTTGACGGTTCAACTCCTCAACCGCCTCTTTCTTACAATACACAAAACGCGCAGTTTCTGCAATATCAATTGCCAAAATTTCCTCGCTTTCCTCTCCCCTTTCCAGAAATAGCCCCCAAGCCAAAGCAGCCAATTCATGTTGATTAGCTTTCACAAATTTATCTAACTTGCGGCTCCAGCTATTTTCGTTGGGTTTGGACTCAGGGCTATCAAATAGAAACATTTTCTCTTCTTGTTTGTATAAACTAATATTTTACAGTCAGCAGTCAGTAGTCAGTTGGCAGTTGGCAGTTGGCAGTTGGCAGTTGGCAGTTGGCAGTTGGCAGTTGGCAGTTGACTGTTGTCATTAGTTACCCATGCCCAATAGCCCATCCCCAATTACAAATTAGCAATTCCCGGGAGCATCTCATATTTGCAAAAACACTTCTTTCTTCTTCCTTCTGACTCTTTTCTCCTGGCTCCTGACTCCTGACTCCTAATTCCAATTTCGAGCTTTGCTGCTTTCATTGAGATGCTCCCGCAATTCCCAATTACCCAAAACCGCTGCGTTTCTATCTTATACCAGATTGCACGCGCCAGAGCGCCGCATAAATTCCGTCCTGTTCGATCAGTTGTTCGTGCTGCCCCGATTCTACCACCAGCCCCTCTTCCATGACACAAATGCAATCGGCATTGCGGACAGTAGAAAGACGGTGGGCGATCGCAATTGTAGTGCGATTCTTGGTAATTCGTTCGAGCGATCGCTGAATTGCCGCCTCAGTCTCGTTATCCACCGCTGAAGTAGCTTCGTCAAGAATCAAAATCGGCGGATTCTTCAAAACAGCCCTCGCAATTGCAATTCGCTGCCGCTGCCCCCCCGACAACTTTTGACCGCGTTCCCCTACAATAGTGTTGTAACCGTCCGGCAATTGTACGATAAACTCGTGCGCTTCGGCAATTTTAGCAGCATTTACTATCTCTCGATTGTTAGCCTCAAAACTGCCGTAAGCAATATTTTCTGCCACCGTACCGTGAAACAAAAACACATCTTGACTCACCAATCCGATCGCTCTGCGTAAGTCTTTTAAATTCAGGCTATTTAATTCTATACCGTCGAGATAAATATTGCCGTACTGTACCTCGTACAGCCTCAATATTAGTTTCACCAGCGTACTTTTTCCCGAACCAGTAGCCCCAACAATCGCAGTAGTTTTTCCCGCCGGCAGAGTCAGGGAAAAATACTGCAAAATCGGTTTTCTTTGATTGTAAGAAAAAGTAACATTTTTAAATTCTAGCTCACCCTTAATCGAACTAACAGGCCGCCGGATATCACCCGTGCGAATTGCGATCGGAGTATCCAACAAATTCATCACCCGATTAGTAGAAGCCATAGCGCGCTGGTATTGATCCAGAGTATTTCCCAGGCGAGTCAGAGGCCACAGCAACCGCTGGGTCAAAAACACCAAAACGCTGTAAGTTCCCACAGACAATCGGCCCGCCACAACCTCCAAACCGCCCAGAAATAGCGTTGCAATAAACCCTAAGAAAATCACAACCCGAATCAGCGGAATAAAAGCTGCCGAAAGTACGATCGCCCGTCGGTTGCTTTGGCGGTAAGCTTGGCTTTGTGTTTCGATGCGCTGAATTTCATAATCTTCGGAAGTAAAACTTTTAATAGTAGTAATTCCCATCAAATTATTAGATAGTTGCCCGTTCAGAAAACTCACCTTTTCCCGCACATCAGCATAGAAAGGAGCGAGGCGATTTTGAAAGGCGATCGAACCCCAAATAATAAAAGGTATCGGCAGCATTGACAGCCCAGCAACAAGAGGAGAAGCAGCAAAAAAAGCCGCACCAATCACAACAACCGTTGTAATTACCTGAATCACCTCATTAGCGCCGTCGTCCAAAAAACGTTCGAGTTGATTGATATCATCGTTGAGAATAGAAATCAAACCGCCCGTGCTGCGTTCTTCAAAATAAGCTAATTCTAATTCTTGCAAATGGCTGTAAGCTTCCAGACGCAAATCGTGTTCAATATCCTGAGCCAAATTGCGCCACAAATAATCATAGGCATATTCAAAAAGAGATTCCAACGTCCAAACAATCGCGCTCAAAAGAGTAATAAGAGCCAGTTGCCAAAAGACATCTTTTATGCCCCATTGAGCGAGGATAGAATCTTGCTGTTTCACCACCACATCAACGGCAATACCGATTAATGCTGGCGGCGCTAAATCAAAGAATTTATTCAGCAGCGAACAGATACTTGCCAGCCAAGCTTTCAGGCGGTAGCGGCGCCCGTACTTCAGCAGCCGCTTTAGGGGATGGACAGGTTTTGATGGATTTGGTGACAATTGAGGATTGGGGGTAATTGGGCAATTTTTAGATTTTGCACTACTCTCACAGCTTTAGAAACGGGCAATATGCCCGTTCCACAACTAAGAAATTGTCTTTTATAACAGGCTAAAAGCCTGTTCCGAACGGGCTCTCCGGCCCGTTCCACAACTAAGAAATTGTCTTTTATAACGGGCTTTTCCCCTGGTTTAGACACCAGTTATTAAAAACGGAGAAATAGCCCCAGGCTACGCTTTAAATGTTAACACTCGCTTTATTTTAGCGACTACACCAACTATTTGGGCATCCACCTGAACGTCAATTACTGGTTGAATTGGCTGGTAAATTTGGGATCACAAGTTGTAATTCTGTCTCGCTTGTTGAGTCAGCTTCAGCTTGTGTTCGAGACTTTGCCAATTTTCGGCTTCGATATCGCTGATGAACTCGTCGAGACTGTCGCGGTAAAGAGAGAGCGATCGCAATAATTCCTCTCGATTGTACTTTGCCACCATCACTCCCAGCTCGGGATTGCCGCCCCCAACGCGGCTCGTATCCCGAAAACCCGAACTCGCCAAATGTTGGGCTAAATTAACAATATCCCGATCGCCCTCTCGATCGCACGCAGCAACCAGCGTCGCGCTCGCCATGAGCGGCAAATGAGAAATCCAAGCCACAGCTCGATCGTGCTCGATCGGCTCACATCGGTAAACTTTAGCACCCAGCAACCGCGCAATTTCCTCAACCTTATCCACCGCAAGCGCCGGCGTTTGGGCAGTCGGCGTCACCACATAAGGCCGACCAACAAACAAATCCTTTACCGCCGCCTCAATTCCGCTTTCAGCAGTCCCCGCCATCGGGTGTCCCCCCACAAAATTCGGCCACAGAGGAGACACAGCCTGTACTATGGGTGTTTTTACGGAACCGACATCGGTTACAATAGTATCAGGGGAAAGATAGGGCACTAACTCTCGGACGATCGGCTCGATCGACCCCAGTGGCGTGCAAATAAAAACCACATCGGCTGCTGCCATCAGAGACAGGTTTATGCTGGCTTCATTGACAACACCGCGAGCTTGCGCCCGATCGCAAGTCTGCTGCCGACTCGAAACCCCAAAAACATTAAACCCGCGCGATCGTAAATCCAGCCCGATCGAGCCACCAATTAAACCCAGTCCTACAATACCGATATTCATAGCAATAAAATGGGGATATTTGATACGGTGCCGCCCCCATGACAGTCGAGGAACTCCTGAAAAAATATGCCGCCGGAGAAAGAGATTTTGCCGGAATCAACCTGACTGAGGCCAACCTCAGCGGCGTCAACTTGAGCGGAGCCAACCTCAAGGGTGCGAATCTGAGTGTAGCAAACCTGAGCGGAGCCAACCTCAGCAAAACCAACCTCACAGGTGCCAAACTCAACATCGCCAGACTCAGTGGCGCCCATCTAGGCGGCGCCGACCTCACCGACGCCGACCTCAACGTCGCTTACCTAGTGCGAGTTGACCTCAAAAAAGCCATACTTACAGGGGCCAAACTGATCAGAGCCGAGCTCATTCGAGCCGAACTCAGCGGTGCAAACCTCAGCGGCGCAAACCTCAGCGGCGCCACCCTTACCGAAGCCACCCTTCGAGGAGCCAACCTCGCTCAAGCCAACCTTCGAGGCGCTCACCTCAGCGGCGCGTGCTTGACAGAAGCCAACCTCGAACAAGCCAACCTGCAAGGAGCCGACCTCAGCCGAGCCGACCTCAGCGGCGCCGACTTGCGAGGCACAGAACTGAGACAAGCCAACCTTACTCAAGCCGTACTCAGCGGCGCCGACCTCAGCGGCGTCAATTTGCGCTGGGCTATTCTCAGCGGCTGCAATCTCCGCTGGGCCGACCTCAGCGAAGCCAAATTAAGCGGTGCCGACCTCAGCCGAGCCGACCTCTGCCACGCCAACTTGCTGAATGCCAGCTTAGTTCACGCCGACCTGTCAAATGCCTATCTGATTCGCGCCGACTGGATTGGAGCCGACTTAACCGGAGCCACCTTAACCGGAGCCAAACTTCACGCAGTTTCGCGACTCGGCATCAAAACCGAAGGCATGACCTGCAAGTGGGTCGATCTCAGCCCCAACGGCGACCACAGCCAAATTTACTGGTTGAACTCGGGAGGAACCCAGGAATTTTTTCATGAAACCTTGCCCACAGTTCGGATTGTGATTGACTCGCCCTTAGACCAAGGCGCTCATTTTGCGCTAGCTGCAACTTATTACCAAATTGCCCAACAATACCCGAGTTTAAGTCAGCCTCCCACGATCGAAGTCAGCTCTAGGCGCACCGTACTCGCGTTTAAAATGGACAGTGACGATAAATTATTTGCCACCGCTTACGTTGCCATCATTCCTTTTAACGACGCTGCCATAACTCAAAAAAACCTAATAGCTTTGATGAAAATGATTCAATCCCACGATGCAGGCAAACTTAACGTCAAAGAATCTAAACACGTCCAGTTATGCAGCAAAGCTCTCAATCAAGCTATCAGCAAAGTAGACCAAATCAAAATTTCCAGTTCTTTTCCCAAAATCGGCGAAAGCATCAATTTTTTTCAAATTCCCACACAGATGATCTTAATTAATTCCCGCGACCAAAGACTCAGCGTATATCACCACCCCGCCTTCGGCAAGCGCCTGATTAAAAAATACGACCCAAGTAACTCACCATCGGGTAAGTTAGCCGAAAGCACAAAATTGGCTCAAACTAATATCAGTAGCATTTTGGATTTTATAAAAGGCTTCCACAATATAGATGTTTAAGCATATTGCATCAAGTTACAGAAAATGCTTATTCTAGTTTAAAGGTTGGCACAACAAAGCTTTGTTCTAGCTAACACATCAGGGAAATTGAAAAGCATGGATGCCGAAGAACTCATCACCAAATATGCAGCAGGAGAAAGAGACTTTACTGCCATTCTCCTTTGCGAGGCAAATCTCAGCAGGATCGATCTCAGCGGGGCTAATTTCAGTGAGGCAATCTTGAGCCTCACCAACATGAGCGGCACCAATCTGTCAAACGCCAACATGAGAAAAGCCAAACTCAATGTTGCCAGACTCAGCGGTGCTAATCTCCACAAAGCCAACCTCAGCGGCGCTATCCTCAACGTGGCTAACTTGATTCGAGCCGACCTCAGCGAAGCCCAACTCGTCGAAGCTACAATGATCAGATCCGAACTGATCCGAGCAAACCTCAGCAGTGCAAACTTGAGCGGGGCAAACCTCAGTGAAGCAGATTTGAGAGAAGCAACCCTCAGAGAAGCCAATCTAGAGCAAGCCGACCTCAGCGGGGCTCACCTTAGAGGCGCTTCCCTAACCGCGGCCAACTTGGAACGGGCTAACTTGCACAGAGCCGACCTCAGCAGGGCAGACTTGCGAGGAGTCAACCTCTGCAATGCCGAACTTAGACAAGCTAATCTGTCTCAGGCCAACCTCAGCGGCGCTGACTTGCGAGGCGCTAATCTCCGGTGGGCTGACCTCAGCGGGGCGAACCTGACCGGCGCTGACCTCGATGAAGCGAGATTGAGCGGGGCCAACTTGTACGGGGCAAATTTGAGCAATGTCAATCTGTTGAACGCTACTCTGGTACACGCGGATTTGACTCAAGCGAATTTGATTCACGCTGATTGGGTGGGCGCAGATTTGACGGGGGCGGCCCTGACGGGGGCAAAAATTTACGCGGTGTCTAGGTTTGATGTGAAAGCAGATGACATTACCTGCGATTGGGTTGACCTGAGTCCTAACGGCGATCGCAGCCACATTCAGCGCTTTACCCCAGAAGAATCTCAAAGGTTTTTCAATGCTACACCGCCGACAGTTCAAATTATTGTCGATCGACCCCTCGACCCCGATGCTAACTTTGTCCTTGCAGCTACCTACCGCCAAATTGCCCGTCAATACCCTGGTTTGAGCCATCCTCCCAGTATCGAAGTTAATTCCAGACGCACAATCATATCATTTAAAATAGAGCAGGACGAGCAACTATTTCCCACAGCTTTCGTTGCGATTATTCCTTTTAGTGACGCAGCATTTACTCAGAAAAATTTGATTACTCTGATCAAAATGATTCAACCCCAAAGTGGTAATAATCTGGGCGTCAGAGTCTCAAATATGATAGTGCAATTAAACGTAGCCCTGACCAAAACAATGAGAAAAATAGGGGAAATGAAAATTCAGCCGATTCGCCTCGATCGCGAACCGATGTCAAGTTTTTTCCAATCGCCTACCCAAACTGTACTGGCTAACTCCAGCGCCGAAACTTTGATGATTCACTATCACCCCGACTTTGGGAGAAACTTGACAAATTTGCCCGGAGTCAACAAAACCTCTATCAGTCCTGCAATTAAAGCCCAAAGATTTACCACCCCGCCGCTAAATACGGTCATTGAGTTTGTCAAAAGCTTTTATCAGCTCGGTGAGTAAATACTATAAATTAATTTGATATCATTTCTATTCATGCCATATAAAAGTTAGCCAATTGCCATTTCATTCAAGTAAAAAAATGGAAGCTGAAGAACTGCTCAAACGATTTGCACTCGTCAAAAGATACACAGAAGGCGACAGAGATTTCACAGGAATCAACCTGAATGAAGCTAATCTCAGCCGCATCAACCTCAGCCAATCAATTTTAAGGCGGGCTAGCTTCTTTGTGACCAACATCAGCGGCGCTAACTTGAGCGAGGCTAATTTGAGCGAAGCTAACTTGAATGTGGCTAGACTCAGCAGTACCAACCTCTCGCGGGCAATCTTAAACGGGGCTACTATCAACGTAGCAAACTTAGTGAGAGCCGATTTAAGTGCAGCTCAATTAATCAGAGCATCCCTAATTAGAAGCGAATTAGTCCGCTGCGAACTCAGCAAAACTAACTTCAGCGGCGCTAACTTGACTGAAGCAGATTTAAGAGAGGTAAAACTGACGGAAGCTAACCTGTGCGGTGCTAATCTTTCCGGTGCAAATCTCAGAGGTGCTTCGGCTGCTTCAGCTAACTTTCAAGAAGCTAACTTGCACGGCGCGGATTTGACGAAAGCAGAACTTAGCGGCGTCAATTTCAGCAATGCCGATATGAGACAAGCTGGTTTGCAGCAGGTGAATCTCAGCAGTGCCAATTTGAGCGGAGCTAACCTAAAATGGGCTGATTTGACGGGAGCTAACCTCAAGGGCGCCGATCTCAGCAGTGCTAAATTGAGCGGAGCTAACCTTAACGGAGCAGATTTAAGAAATACTAATTTAGCAAGTGCTAGTTTCGTTCACGCTGATTTGACTCAAGCGAATTTGATTAACGCAGATTGGGTGGGCGCTGATTTGACGGGGGCAACTTTAACAGGAGCAAAACTGTATTTGGTTCCTCGGTGTGGCATCATCGCAGATGATATTACTTGCCAGTGGGTTGACCTCAGCCCTGCAGGCGATCGCACTCAGATTCAACAATTTAATTCGCCTTCAGAAGCGAAAAAATTTTTAAATCACACGCCTGGGTTAGTGCAAATTGTGGTTGACGCACTTTTAGACCACTCAGCAAACAGCACTTTAGCAACAGCTTACAGCGAAATAGCTCGGCATTACCGGGCAATGAGCTGTCCTCCCAATATTGAAGTCGGCTACCGCCGGACAACTCTCACTTTTAGATTTGATAGCGACGAGCATTTATTGCCAGCAGCTTTTTTAGCGATTCTTCCTTTTAAAGATGCTGTACAAACTCAGAAAAATATTATAGCGATCGGCAAAACTATCGAGAGTCAAAATTTGGATAACAAACGAATAGTGCAGTTGTGTAAAGCATTGAACGCAGCTACAAATAAGTTAAATGAGTTGAGGAAATTGCTCTCTAATATATCAAGTATTAGTCAGCCAACAAAGTTTTTTCAGTCACCTACCCAAACTATTTTAATGAGTTCGGGACAGGAGAGTTTGATGGTGAATTCTCACGGGAATTTTGGGAAGGGAGGTGCAACTCATCAGGACAGTAAATTCAGTTTGCCTCTCGGTCAAAAAGTAGTTGATTTTCTGGCCAGTTTTGATTATGTTGAGTGAGAAATGTCAATTTTAAAACCGATTGATTGAGGTAGAAGTCCACAACTCATTGCTCCGCTTCCTGCGATCGAACTCCGAGCCGCACTGGCCCCACCATTTAACGATGGCGCGGCTCGTGGCGCGGGCTTTGCGCTTGGGGCGCAGCGCTCTGATCCAAACGGGGCTTCCCGCTGGAGCTTACCGACAGCGGTATCGAGTCAGCTATTTGATGCCGATTTTGATGTGGTCGGAGCCTGTGATTTTGGTGGCGCCGACACGGCTGATCGAGCATTTGAGAGCAGTGGAAATTCCGCGTTTGCAAGAGTGGCTGCAAACTGATAAGTCGATCGAGACTTATTCCGATAATGCCACTGGACGAGGATTGATGCTAGCCGATCCCGAGTCTTGGCTGGCGGCTCGCTTGGCGGGGAATTCGGAACTTCACAGCAATATTCCGACAATTATCGACGGTGTGGATGACTTGGAAGTTTGGACGCGCCAGCAATTGACGGCGGGCTTGCAACCTGCTGACTGGAATGATTTAATGCAATCTCAGCCTTTGGAAGCCGATGCAATCCTCCAAGGGCGGGTACTGCTAACGCGGGCTTTCTTTCAGCATCCGGCGAAACCAGAGGAGTGCTATTTGCTGGAAACCGCAGAGCAAAATATTTTGCAGGGGCTGTTTGAAAGGATCGAGCCGAATTCGCTAATTCCGGCTGCTTGGAGCAATTTTTGGCAGCGGTGGGAAGCAAACGGAAAACTGCGGTGGGCCGAAATTCATCGGGAGGCTGGCTCATTTTCTCTGTTCTGCGCGCCGGTTCAGGTGGCTGAGGTTTTGAGCAAAATTTGGGATTCTCAGCCTGTGGTGTTGATTGGGGGGGCGGTGGATGTGGAACCGAAGGCTCCGATCTTCCGGGAAATGCTGGGACTGCCTGAATTGACGAGCGTTAAGTTTTCGCCCGATCGACAAAGTGAATTAATTCAACTGTACATTCCCAACTGGCTGCCGCTGCCAAATACGCCGGAATTTCAGGGTGTTTTAATGGAAGAAATTCGGACTTTGCTGTTGATGAGCGCGTCGGTGGCGGGTTTAACGGTGCTGATTGTTGGTGATGTACCGCTGAGGGCTCGGCTGGCGGCGATTTTGGCTTCTGAGTTCGGTTCTCGGGTGCAGGTTGAAAAAACAGATGTGGGCGAGAATGCGATTTTGGTGACTGGGTGGGAGTTTTGGCGGGAACATCAGGGGGAATTGAGGGCGCCTCACTTGCTGGCGATCGCAACTTTGCCACTACCTTCTTTGGAGAATCCTTTGGTGACGGCGCGTGTGGCTTATTATAAGGAACGGCGCAAGGATTGGTTTCGGTTGTATTTGCTACCGGCAGCGCTGAATGAATTGCAGCGGGCGATCGCGCCGGTGCGAGAACGTCAAGGGGTGGTGGCGATTTTTGACAGTAGGGTGATTCACCGCAGTTATGGACAGCAGGTTTTAGCGGCTTTGAGTCCTTTTGCGAGGATTGATTATTTGGATACGACTTGGCTGACGCAGGCTTGAGATCACCTGTTGGCGTATAATTTGGTTAGGTATCCAGTTGAAATCTAATTTAGTAGACAAAGATTATGGGTGAAGCTAAGCGTCGCAAAGAGTCGATCGGCGACGAATACGGTAAAGAAGAGCGCATCGTTCCCTGGCTGCCAATCACGAAAACCCAAAGCGAAGATTTTGTGAAGTGGACAAGTCGCGGTAGCTGGATCGGGATTAGTCTTTTGGTGGCTTGGTGGATTGTAGTGCGGTTTGTCGGCCCCTCGGCGGGTTGGTGGCAGGTTAACTGATGCCAGACTCGACAAATGCCTGTATTCTTGGCATTGTGTCGAGTTCAACTCGGAAACAAGCTGCTGAATTTTTAGGAAAATTTTAGTTGCGAATCTGGATTTGGTATGGTATGGTAATTATCTGCGGGCAATTAGCACAGTGGTAGCGCACTTCCTTCACACGGAAGGGGTCACAGGTTCAAATCCTGTATTGCCCATATTTTTAAGTTGTAAATTTGATTGGGAAAAGGCGATGGCATCTATCCTGAATGTAATTCTGTTTGGAAGTAAGTTAAGCTAGAGTAATAGACGCTCTTCAAATTGGTAATGGATACTTTGAAAAAATGAAGCTCCCAAACTATGAAAGAGTAATTTATGAGGACAGCCCCCTAATTGAGGTTATTGCTCAACTTAGATTTCCAACTATCCTGAAAATAGCCAGCCAACAGCCTGTAGACTTTCAAGATAGTATAAGGTTTGAATACCCAATTTTTGAAACTTCTAGAAATTTGCAGATCCCGGTTGAGCTATCTAATATTTTAACCCAATTTACCTCTAATTTTACCAGTGACTTGACTTCAATTGACTTGACTTATCAATTTAAGTCAGAAGACTTGAGTTGCCAGATATCTTTAGACAAAAACTCTATAACGCTTGCTACGACAAAGTATGAAAGATATGAAAATTTTAGTGATAAATTTAAACGCGCTGTAGAACTTTTTGAAAAAATATATAATCCCTCTTTTTATTCACGAACAGGACTAAGATATCGTGATTTAATTATTAGGTCAAAACTAAATATCAAAGACAAAGAGTGGCATGAATTAATACCGCAACATATTGCTTCTGAACTGTATACACCAGAAGTAGCAGATTCAATTCAAAACTTTGTTAAAAATTTACAGCTAAAAACTGAATTCGGTCAAGTTAATTTTAATCATGGGCTTGTTAACGTTAGGGACACAGAAAGAGGTATAGATGAAACAGCTTATTTATTAGATACTGATTTTTTTACTGAGGATAAAGTAGAAAGGAGTGAAAATGCCTGGAAAATACTCGATAACTACAACCATACAGCCAGAAATCTCTTCCGCTGGGGTATCACGGAAGAGTTGCACAGAGCAATGCGACCTCAACCAATATAATCCTATGCACGTAACAACTGGTGGTACTCAAAGCAAAAATATAATTGGACAAAGGTATGAAGTTTTACCCACTCCTGCTCAGACGCAGTATCGGCACACATTAGCATCTGCTACTCCTAGCTTAAAAATCGAAGTTTCCATCGAACCACCTATTAGTGGTGAATGGTTTGGTCAATTCAATCAAAACACGATCGCTTGGGTTAAGTGCTTAACGCTACTCAATCTGCTTTTTGCTAAGACTCCAGAAGGATTGCAAGAAGCATCTGACGTGCTTGAACAAATGGTGGAATATTATAGTGACTGTCGGTCTGATTTAGGACAAACTACCTTACCTCAAGAATTAGGATTACTTACTGGTAGCGTATTACCTAGCGAAGTCAGACCACCTTTAGTCCTAGATTTTGAGTAGCTAACCATGCGTAAACCTTGGATTTACAGAGCCTCGAATGACAAAGAGGCTCTTAGACAAGGGGAAATTCTGACTGGACTTATACAGATTAAACCAGTTCCAAGTGAATCTTCTCCAAACCTCGATCAAATTCAGTACCTCGATCAAATTCAGTTTAAACCTATTGTTCATCCTTATGCAATTATTGTTACTCAAAACTGTGATTTAGATTGGGACTATAGCGCTAGGCAAAATCGAGATAAACCTAATAAGTTATTAAACTCTATACTTTTTTGTCAAGTATATACAGCTCAAGAAATTCGCTCCAACAAAACAGTTCAGCTAAATTCAGCAGATTGGAATTTAGTTAAATCTAATCGTTATCAGCAATACCATTTTTTGGAAAAAATACCTCTAGAACGTGAATCATCTCAGGAAGGCATACCAGAACTAACAGTAGATTTTAAAAAAATTTTTGCGATAGATGCTGATTTCTTATACAATCAAATAAATAATAATTTTGCTAAACGACGTGCTGTGCTTGAAAGTCCATATTTAGAAGACTTTTCACATCGTTATCATGACTTTCATGGGCGTGTAGCACTTCCTGCACAACATGAAAGTGAAAAGGGGGTATAAGCTAAAGCGAAAAATTAAGCAGCGAGAAAATTAGAGAACTTTTTGCTTTTTCGCTAAACAGAATTCTGTATGTAGCTGTACTTTTCCGAATTGCTATAAATTCTCGCTTGATTTTTGTAGTACAAATACACTACACTAACATTGTAGCTCGTGTCCCCGGAGGAGGTTCCCTCATGGCAAATGCCAATATTCCTCAAAATTTCAACTTAATCATCCCCGCAGGAACCCAAATTGTCACCAAAATAGAGGTCAAAAACCCCGCCGGCGACCAATCTTGGAAACAGGGATTAGTAGGTGTCATTGTTCAATCGCCTACGGACAATTCCCACGCATATTTAGTCAAACTCCCAGACGGAACAGAAGTTAGTTTGCGGCGGCACGAACTCAGCATCCGCAAGCAGTTTCAGAGCGAAGGATTGCAGTCAGGAGGAGACTTTCTGGCAGAATACAACCTCTATGATTCTGTAATTTACCGCTGCATTCTTGGTTCGAGAGCTTATGGTCTTGATAACGAGCAATCCGATACAGACAGACGCGGGATTTACCTGCCGCCTGCAATACTTCATTGGTCGCTTTACGGCATTCCAGAACAATTGGAAAACAAGGAAAATCAGGAATGCTATTGGGAACTGCAAAAGTTTCTAGTTTTGGCACTAAAAGCTAATCCAAATGTGCTAGAATGTTTGTACACGCCTTTAGTAGAAACTGTTTCTCCTGTAGCACAAGAATTGCTGGAAATTCGGGAAATCTTTCTTTCTCAATTGGTTTATCAAACTTACAATAGCTACGTTTTATCTCAATTTAAAAAAATGGAGCAAGACCTCCGCAATACTGGGGAAATTCGTTGGAAGCACGCGATGCACTTAATTCGCTTGCTGCTGTCAGGAATTACTGTCCTCAAGGAGGGGTTTGTACCGGTTCGCGTGCAGGATTATCGATCGCAACTTTTATCTATCCGCAACCAAGAAATATCCTGGGATGAGGTGAATCGCTGGCGGTTGAGTTTGCACGGTGAGTTCGATCGCGCTTTTGCTGCAACTAAGTTGCCGGAACGTCCTAATTACGAGAAAGCGAATCTGTTTTTGATTGAAGCGCGTAAAGGTGCGATCGGCTAAAAGGGGCGGGTTTACGAGATCATTAATTTGAGACATATATGGTTGGTAAAACCCGCATCTACAGGTATTTGCGATTGTTTAACCGGAATTGAAATTAGCATTGATAAAATGTTGAAAAAATGACAGAATACATCTCGAATCTCGCCCAAATTATCTCCGTTCAACCTTACCCGCTACTGTTTGCGACTGTCAGCGGTTCGCACTTATACGAGTTTCCTTCGGCTAAAAGGGGCGGGTTTACGAGTTCGTTAATTTGAGACATATATGGTTGGTAAAACCCGCCGCTACAGGTATTTGCGATTGTTTAACCGGAATTGAAATTAGCATTGATAAAATGTTGAAAAAATGACAGAATACATCTCGAATCTCGCCCAAATTATCTCCGTTCAACCTTATCCGCTGCTGTTTGCGACTGTCAGCGGTTCGCACTTATACGGCTTTCCTTCCGCCGATTCTGACTTCGACTTGCGGGGAGTACACATCTTACCGCTACCGGAAGTAATTGGACTGATTTCTGCAGAAGAAACAATCGAAGTTTCGGATGTTCGGGATGGAATGCAACTGGATTTAGTAACTCACGATATCAAGAAATTTTTTGAGATGCTGTTGAAGCGCAACGGCTACGTCTTGGAACAACTGTATTCGCCACTCATAGTTTACAATACAAAGGAACACGAGGAATTAAAGGCTATTGCCTCAAACTGCATTACCAAGCACCACAGCCACCACTATCTTGGTTTTGCTAAAACTCAATGGAAATTGTTTGAGAAAGAACGCCCGCGTCGGGTTAAGCCGCTTCTGTACGTTTATCGGGTGTTGCTGGCGGGGATTCACTTGATGCAAACGGGGGAAGTTGAGGCGAATTTGGTGAAACTTAACGAGAAGTTCCAGTTGTCGTATATTCCTGATTTGATCGATCGCAAGCTGGCTGGGGAGGAAAAATCTGTGCTGGAAGATACAGATATTGAATTTTATCAGCAAGAGCGCGATCGGCTAATTAATATATTAGAAGAAGCAAGTTTTACAAGTCATTTGCCGTCAAATCCTAATGCAAAAGTTGCTCTCAGCGATTTTCTGGTAAAGGTGAGGATGTCATCTGTGAACTAAGCTGTTCCACCTCTAATTACTCTTTTGGTGCAGCAAGCACCCTAAATATTAGTCGTTTCGTGCGCCGAAGATCACAGAACCTCCAGTAGAGTACACATCAGTATCAAAGAAACCGGGTTTTTTCTCCTGAGCAAAGGCCAGAATGCAGTATTTTTGTCGTCCATTAAACCCGGCTTTAAGTGATTTACCTTAATAGATTTGTGTTTGCTGCTTCGCTAAGGGCAGGGACGCCGATATTTTGATGAGCGGTAACTTGTGAGTGTTTTCCTGGTATGTAAATATTCCAACTTACCCCGCCTACATATGTCTTGATATATGAAATCAAGGCGTGGATAAATACAACGATGCCCAGCATTTCTAATGACTCTTCAATGGTTGTTACTATCACGTAGGATACATTCTCCGCTCCCGTGGTAGAAGCTAGGTATCCCCCTGGCATTTCCATCCCCATTGCTCCTCCAATATAAAGAGCGGTTGCTGCAACAAACAATTTTTTTGTAGAAACAGGAAGGTGGAACAGAAACTTACTGTAGGAGAAGAGAAATATCGCTACTAGAAAACCGATCGGCACAATCCAAGTAAAGTAAAGAACTCCTGTGGCCTTTAGCAGGCTTCGCATCGGGTCAATAAACTTTTCGTGCAATTGACCAGCTTCGTCTAACGATAAATATAAAAATATGAAAGATAAAATTTTCCAGTGCTGCTTGTAGCGATCGCTATCCAAATTTTTCACATGGGCGATCGCACCCAGCAAGAGAGAACTAAACAGCAATGCCAAAGATGAGTATATAGCTGGAATGTTCCCCTCGCCATCAACGTTGAATGCCATTGCCAAGAAGTCTCTAGACGGGTAATCCGGCAAGAAGTACAGGCTCATCCGACTTAAGAAAGAGAATACAACTAGACAGGTCACCACTCGAAGCAAAAATTGGGTGACAGCCCCAGGAGTTAGGGGAATTTGGAATTTCATGTTATCTTAACCGTTATCTTAACCGTTATCTTAAGCTTTGTTTAAGGTAATCTTATCAAACGATAAAAAAAATTCGGTCTACCCAAAGACGGAGAAGACTCCTCCTGGTGAAAGTCCTCTTTTTATAACCGTAGGATGATGGTAAGATTAAGGAATTTAGCAGAGTTCGATCGCCCTAAATTTTATTCTGCTATATAAAAGTTTTTTTGTTTCTTGAGAGGTAAATTAGATATCTCCCAAAATGAAGCTAAAATCCTTACTACGGTTGAGTCGATATCTAAATTCGATCGATGTCTGGGAGAAAAACTCGGTTTCAAGAAGCCCAGATTCCTCAATACAGAGAATTTCTCTAATCAAAGACGATCGCATCTCAATTGAGAGTGACAACTATGAGAGGAAATAACAGGTCGATCGCGATCGAGTGATGCCGCATCATTTGTTAACCTAGACTCCCCCCAGCGAGATCAAAATATCTCCTTGTCACAGTCAATTAGCTTTCAGTCAATTGCTTATTTCCGAAGTTTTCGCTGCTTTACTTATTTTTCATACCTGCGCGGCGTGTAAACCCAAACATCTCCATATTTGCGGGGAATAATCCGAGTTTGACTCGAACCAACAATCACTAAAGTTCTCATGTCTGCATCTTCCGGCTGGAATTCACCGAGGGTGCAAACGCGCACAGATTGACCGGGCCGGCCGAGGTTTCGCCCCAATATGACGGGGGTTTTAGGATCGCGAGTTTGCAACAAAATCTCGATCGCCCTTGCGAGTTGCCAAATCCGCTGTTTCGAGATGGGATTGTAAAATGCCATAACTAAATCGGCAGCAGCAGCCGCGGCAATGCGCTGTTCTATGACTTCCCAAGGCTTGAGAATATCTGAAAGCGAAATCACGCAAAAATCGTGTCCGAGGGGTGCTCCGATCGCAGCAGCGGCCGCCTGCATGGCTGAAATGCCCGGTGCCACCCGAATATCAATGCCTTGCCATTCGGGTTTGGCATCAAAGTCGATCGCCTCAAACACCGCTGCTGCCATCGCAAAAATACCCGGATCTCCCGACGAAACGACGGCGACAGATTTTCCTGATGCTGCTAAATCTAGGGCAAAACGGGCGCGATCGATTTCTTCGCGGTTGTCGGAATCGTGCCGCTTTTGTCCTTCGCGCAGGGTTCCGGCTAAGTCGAGATAGAACTTGTAACCCACCCAATCCGTGGCTTCGCGCAGAATTTCCTTAACTTCCGGGGACATCCAGGGCGCGCCTCCGGGGCCGGTACCGACGATCGCCAGTTTGCCGCGACTAACTCCGATCGCCCTAGCATCTAAGGGTTGGGTGGCCAGGGCGATCGCGCAATTGAATGCGTTTGGGCGATCGTAGCCGACTACTTGACTGTGTGCACCTGCTGCTGTCAGCGCGATTTGTGCGGCCTGATTTTCGATGAATTCAATAGAGTTTAATTCGACAAGTTCCGATTGATTGAAAAAACGGACGGGAACTTGAAATTCTTCTGCAACTGCTTGTAATGCCGGATTTCCCATCTCATCTTTTAAGGCAAAAAATCCAGCAATTGCAGTGGCAGCTAAATTTGTTTTTGCCACTAATTCCCGCACGCAAGACACGGCTATTTCCGGCTGAATATTCGATAGGTTCGCGAGGGCAACTGCTGCAATTTGCGGATGGTAAACCAAGCAATCTGGCGCTGGCAAAACTGCTTTTTCGGTGACGCGGATCGTCAATTTTGCGTCGGGGGCGATCGGCAAATTGCTCTCGGAAAGCCAGCTTGCAGCCCCTTCTAAGCGTACTTTTGCCCCGGCGAGCAAATTTGAAATAAAAGTTTTCGCGTCCTCTGGATTCGCTAAATAATAGCCTTGGGGAGGACTCAGCAGCGCGGTGCGAAAGCGGATATCTCCGGTTGTGGTAATTGCAGGTTGTACGCCGAGGGCTGCTGCAATCTCTCTGGCCAAATCATTAACGCCGTGCAAACCGCCCAGCAGCGGTACGACGGCGCTTCCGTCTTCGGCGACGGCTAAAACTGGCGGTTCGGCGCGTTTGTCTGACAGCAGCGGGGCGAGGGTGCGGATGATAATTCCGGCGGCGCAGATGGCGATGATTGGGGTTTCTGTTGCAAATAATTCCCGCAATGTTTCGCCGAAGTTGCTAAAGTTGATGTCTGTGTTGGAAGTGCGATCGATTAAACCGTAAATCTGGGAACCGGGGAAATGGGCGGAGATTTTTTTGGCGATCGGCAGGCTGTTTTGACCTAAGATAACTATTGCGGGAGGAATTCGATTCACGGTTTTAATTATGTGTGTGTTTGGAGTGGTTTGATTATTTTAATTTTTTGTTACTTTCAGAATAAATATTTGACTAACCGCGAAGGCGCGAAGGACGCGAAGGAAAAGTAAGAAGTGAAGCAAGTAGTTTTTCTGTTTTATTAGTGGCACAGGCATCTTGCCTGTAATTTTCTGCAATTAGTCTATCATTAAAAGAAGCAAATATTTCGAGGTAGGGCTGTGAAACGCATTGTCTTAATTGCAGGGTTTGAATCTTTTAATGCTGATTTGTACCGCAAAGCGGCTGAGTTGGCTGTTGGCGGCTGTCAGGGATTGGAAGTACGGGTTTTTAGCGATCGCGCCCTCGCAGACGAACCCGACGCTGTAGCAGCCGCCCTCTCTAATGCTGATGTGTTTTTCGGGAGTTTGCTGTTTGATTACGATGCGGTAATGTGGCTGCGGGAAAGGGTGCAGAATATTCCGATTCGCCTGGTTTTTGAGTCGGCTTTGGAATTGATGAGTCTTACTCAAATCGGCGCTTTTAAAATTGGCGACAAACCGAAGGGAATGCCGAAGCCGGTTAAGTTTATTCTGGATAAGTTCAGCAATGGGCGAGAAGAAGATAAGCTGGCTGGTTATATTAGTTTTTTGAAGGTTGGGCCGAAGTTATTAAAATATGTGCCGGTGCAAAAAGTGCAAGATTTGCGAAACTGGCTGATTATTTATGGTTACTGGAATGCAGGCGGGGCGGATAATGTGGTCTCAATGTTTTGGATTATTGCCGAAAAGTATTTGGGGCTGAAAGTTGCAGAAATTCCGCCGCCTGTGGAAACTCCCAATATGGGTTTATTGCATCCTGATTATAATGGTTATTTTGAATCGCCTCGGCAATATTTGGATTGGTATCTCGGTAATCAAACCAGTATGGTGCGTCGCTATGAAGAATCTGCAAATCAGGTCGAAAATCTCTTGGCGACGCACCATACAAGGGGCGGGGAAGATGCCCACCCCAGAAAATTTGAGACCAATTGGTCTCAAAAAGTGGAGGGAGGAAAATCCCCAGTTGTGGGCATCTTGCTTTACCGCAAGCACGTTATCACCAAGCAGCCTTATATTCCTCAATTAATTCGCTATTTTGAAGATGCGGGAATTGTGCCTTTGCCGATTTTTATCAATGGCGTTGAAGGCCATGTGGCGGTGCGGGATTGGATGACGACTGCTGATGAAACTGCGCGGCGAAAACAAGGCAATATTGAAACTCTTTCGCTTTCTAAAGATGCTGTGGAAGTTGATGCGATTGTTTCTACTATTGGCTTTCCTTTGGTTGGTGGGCCTGCTGGTTCGATGGAGGCGGGGCGTCAGGTGGAAGTTGCTAAGCGCATTTTAACTGCTAAAAATGTACCTTATTTTGTGTCCGCACCTCTGCTGATTCAGGATATCCATTCTTGGACTCGTCAGGGGATTGGAGGTTTGCAAAGTGTGGTATTGTATGCTTTGCCTGAGTTGGATGGCGCGATCGATCCTGTTCCCCTGGGCGGTTTGGTGGGTGAGGATATTTATCTGGTGCCCGATCGCGCGAAACGCCTGACAAGTAGAATTAACAATTGGGTGAAACTACGTCGAACTCCGCCATCTGAAAGGAAAATTGCGATTATTCTCTACGGGTTTCCTCCCGGTTACGGTGCGGCGGGTACGGCTGCTTTATTAAATGTACCGAAATCGCTGCTAAATTTCCTGCACAAACTTCAAGCAGCAGGTTATACAGTTGGAGAAATTCCGGCTGACGGTGAGGAGTTAATTCGCAGGGTGAAAGAGGCGGATGAAGCTACTTGTGACGGGCAAGATGCCCGTACCACAAAAGAGACTGTTAATGTCAAAACTTTAGAAAAATGGCTGGGCTATCTGTTAACAAGTCGTATCGAAAAACAGTGGAAATCTTTAACTGGTACGGGAATTAAGACAGACGGCGACGAGTTCCAAATCGGCGGCATTCAACTGGGGAATGTTTGGATAGGTTTACAGCCGCCGCTGGGAATTTCTGGCGATCCGATGCGCTTAATGTTCGATCGCGATTTGACGCCTCACCCTCAATACGCTGCTTTTTACAAGTGGCTGCAAAATGATTTGCAAGCTGATGCTGTGGTTCACTTCGGAATGCACGGGACTGTTGAATGGTTGCCCGGTTCTCCTCTGGGAAATACTGGCTATTCTTGGTCGGATATTTTGTTGGGAAGTTTGCCGAATCTTTATATCTATGCTGCCAACAATCCCTCGGAATCGATGTTAGCAAAACGGCGCGGTTACGGTGTTTTGATTTCTCACAACGTGCCGCCCTACGGCCGCGCGGGCTTGTACAAGGAATTGGTGGCTTTGCGGGATTTGATTGCGGAATATCGGGAAGATACGGCCAAGAATTATGTGCTAAAGGAGGCTATTTGTAAGAAAGTTTTAGATAGCGGTTTGGAGGCTGATTGTCCGTTTGATGAGGCTCGGAAGTTGGGTATTGCTTTTAGTTTTGAAACTGTGGGAATGTTCAGTGCTGATGCTTTTAACCGCTATTTGGTGAAGCTTTACGAGTATTTGCAGGTGGTGGAGTCTCGCTTGTTTTCTTCTGGTTTGCACGTTCTCGGTGAACCTCCTAATTCTGAGGAAATGACCTCTTATCTTGAGGCTTATTTTGGGGATAAATTATCACAGGAACAGGTGCGGGAACTGGTTTTTGAAGAAAATGAACCGCAGAGGCGCAGAGGGCGCACAGAGGAAGAGGAAGAGGGGTTTGGTGAGGTTTTTGAGGAGGGCTTGTTAGTTAGGGATTTGTTGTTGCAAACGACGGATGAGTTGACTAATCTTTTGCGGGGTTTGAATGGGGAATATATTCTGCCTGCACCGGGTGGGGATTTGTTGCGGGATGGGGCTGGGGTGTTGCCAACTGGCAGGAATATTCACGCTTTAGATCCTTATCGGATGCCTTCTCCGGCTGCTTATGAAAGGGGGCGCGAAATTGCTCGGAAAATTATTGAGAAGCACGTTGAGGAACATGGGAATTATCCTGAGACTGTGGCGGTGATGTTGTGGGGTTTGGATGCGATTAAAACGCGGGGCGAATCTATTGGAATTCTGCTGGAATTGGTGGGGGCTGAACCTCTGAAAGAAGGTACTGGCCGCATTGTTCGCTATGAATTAAAACCGTTAGCTGATGTTGGTCATCCCCGGATTGATGTGTTGGGAAATCTTTCGGGTATTTTCCGAGATAGCTTTGTGAATATTATTGAATTGCTGGATGATTTGTTCGTGCGGGCGGCGGATGCTGATGAACCGGAATCGGAGAATTTTATTCGCAAACACGCTTTAATTTTGCAGGGACAAGGTGTGCAGAATTATTCGGCAAGGTTGTTTTCTAATCCGGCTGGGGATTTTGGTTCTTTGGTTAATGACAGGGTTGTTGATGGCAGTTGGGATTCGGGGGATGAGTTGGGGAAAACTTGGGAAAGTCGCAATGTTTTTAGTTACGGGAGAAAGGATAAGGGGGAAGCGAGGCCGGAGGTTTTGACTCAGTTGTTGCAAGGGTGCGATCGCATAATTCAAGAAATTGATTCTGTTGAATACGGTTTGACTGATATTCAAGAGTATTATGCGAATACTGGCGGTTTGAAGAAAGCCGCAGAAAAGCAGCGCGGCAAAAAAGTCAATACCAGTTTTGTCGAAAGTTTTTCTCAGGATACAACTCCTCGCAATTTAGAAGATTTGCTGCGCTTGGAATATCGAACTAAGTTGCTAAATCCTAAGTGGGCTAACGCGATGGCCAATCAAGGTTCGGGCGGCGCTTATGAAATTTCGCAGCGGATGACGGCGTTAATTGGTTGGGGCGGAACGGCTGATTTTACTGATAGTTGGGTTTACGATCAGGCGGCTGATACTTATGCTTTGGATGAAGAGATGGCGAAGAAGTTGCGGGAGGCAAATCCTGAAGCTTTTCGCAATATTGTCGGCAGAATGTTGGAGGCTAACGGGCGGGGTTTTTGGCTGCCGGATGCGGATAAGTTGCAGCAGTTGCGCGAGTTGTACGAGTTAACTGATGAGAAGATTGAAGGGGTGACAGTGTAGTTTTTTTAATATAAATATTTAGGGGCGGGCTAGAAGCCCACCCCACAATAGTTTCAAAATTTGTCAGGTGCAAGTTAGAGGCGTGGCTATTAAATCCCCCGATCGCCCTGCGGTTTTGCTACAGGAACTGACGGTTTATTATTGGGAGAATTAAAAGCTCGATCGACCATATCTCCAAAGGGAACAAACTGCGGTGCAGCCGATGGAGCTCCTGTTCTGAACGTTGTAACTGGCCCGCTGCCGTCTTGGGCAAAGTTAATCAATCTCGTTAAAGCATCACCGGGATTTTTAGCATTGCGCTTGTCTAGGGTGAACA
The DNA here is from genome assembly GCF_036702455.1 of Microcoleus sp. D2_18a_D3. Classification (NCBI taxonomy): domain Bacteria; kingdom Bacillati; phylum Cyanobacteriota; class Cyanophyceae; order Oscillatoriales; family Microcoleaceae; genus Microcoleus; species Microcoleus sp. D2_18a_D3. Next base: position 20,214 of record NZ_JAUBTK010000016.1, on the reverse strand, counting down.
GCAGATTTTGAGAGTTGCAGCGCCCCTGTCCGTTCACGTAACAAACTACGGGCAAGTTATTAACAATTCCTGTTGTTAACTGCAAGTTGCTCAATCTTCCGCCATTCTGGGCAACAGCTTTGGTCAATCTATTGGAAACAATTTGGCAGCGCTGCCAAGGTGTATATTCGCGGCCGAACTCGGTAGATTTCCACAGAATCATCGGATCTGTTGTGACATTTCCCCGGCGCGCAATTGTGACAAAATTCCGACCGGAAGTAACGCACTGAAATGTTGTTCTAGTGTTATTCCAGTTGCTCGTTGGAGCTGCTTGCACTTGGCTTGCAAAGGCGACAGTACCGGCGAACACTAAAGCGGATGCTAATAAGGGTGCAGTGAATTTCATAATAACTCCTGCCGCTAAGGCAGCTAAATTTATGTAGGAAGTCATAGTTGTAGGAACAGGGCAGTTGCGTGTTCCTACCTATTCAGATTCTGCTGGTTGGCTGTCGCGCCCGGATATTTTTCAAATCTTAAATTAGGTTAGTTGCACCTCATATCTGTAGGTACAGGGCACTGCTGTGTCCTTGTTTCAAAACTTGGGAACGCGGCTTTAGGGAGACGGCCCTGCCGTGTCCTTGTTTCAAAACTTCCAGGCTATGGCGGTGCAAGTTCCCTAGATAGTCTTTTTAGCTACATTCTGCAAAGCCAGGGCAGTCAACAATGGTAAGTAAAACTACAAGAACAGCTCCGAAATTGGCTGGCAAATAAATTTTTATGAAACCTCGAATCATTGTTTGCGGGTTGGGTCACACGGGACACAAGATTTTTTGTTTGTTGAGACAGCAAGGAGCGATCGCGATCGGTATTAGCGATCGCCCAATTCGCGGCGAAACTTCTGATGTGGTTGTCGGCCATTTGCAAGCAGCTTCTACCTTGTTGGCGGCAGGCATTCAAAACGCTCACACTTTAGTAATTGCAGCAGACGATGATGCTGTGAATTTGGCAATTTTGATGCAGGCGAGGATTCTCAATCCTCAGATTCGCATCATCAACAGATTGTTCAATACTAGCTTGGGCGACAGAATTGACCACACTTTGCCCGCTCACACTTCCATGAGCGTTTCATCGTTGGCTGCTCCGGTTTTTGCCTTTGCGGCTCTCGGAAATCAGGCGATCGGACAGTTGCGTTTGTTCGATCGCACTTGGCCGATTCACGAAGAATATATCGATGAAACACATCCTTGGAAAAATCGCAAACTGAGCGATTTGTGGGACGATCGATCGCGAATGTTGATTTATTATCTGCCCGCTGCTAACAAAACTGATTTAGTATCGGCGGTGCTTGCCGATCGGCAGTGTCAACAGGGCGATCGGCTAATTGTTGCCACTCAGCCGACTCTCCACAGCCCCCAAAAAACTTTAACTCAAAAACTGCTCAAAACATTAACTAGGCTGCACAGATTTCAGCAGCACAGCCAAGCAGCAGTAATTGTTGTACTGACGCTGCTGGCAATGATTGCCGTTGCTACCGCCACCTATATTTGTGTTGACGAGCATATCTCAATTGTTGATTCTCTGTATTTTTCAGTAGGGATGATTACCGGAGCCGGAGGCTATGAAAAAGTGGCCGAACAAGCTCCTGAAAGCATTAAACTATTTACAGTTATCATGATGTTAGTTGGAGCCGGAATCATCGGCATTTGCTACGCACTCCTCAACGATTATGTATTGGGAACTCGCTTTACCGAATATTGGGATGTGGCGCGAGTTCCGCAGCGCCATCATTACATTATCTGCGGACTCGGAGGAATCGGTATCCAAATTGCTAAAGAACTGCACACTAACGGTTACGATATTGTGGTAATTGAGCAAGATCCAAACTGCCGCTTTCTGAACACGGCTCGCTCAATGAAAATTCCGGTCATTCAGGGAAGTGCCAGTTTGCCCGCAACTTTGGAAGCTGCTAATGTTAAGCAAGCGGCCGCTCTTTTGGCTGTTACTAGCAGCGATATGTCTAATGTCGAAATTGCCTTGAGCGCTAAAGGATTGGCCCCAAAACTATCAGTTATTGTTCGCAATCAAGACCCACGTTTTGCTTTGATGGTGCAGCAAGTTTTTGAGTTTGAAGGAGTTTTGAACCCGACGGAATTGGCGGCTCCTGCTTTCGCAGCGGCGGCGATTGGAGGCAGAATTTTGGGCAACGGAATGACGGCTGATAGTCTATGGGTTTGCTTGGCCACATTGATTACGCCAAACCATCCTTTCTGTGGCCACCGTATTCAAGATGCTGCTAAGTCTGCGGATTTTGTGCCTCTGTATGTGGAAACTAATTGTCAAACTCTCCACGGCTGGGATTTACTGAATTGTTGTTTGAGTACGGGGGATGTTTTGTATTTGACGATGCCGGCGAATCGGTTGGAGCAACTGTGGAGAACCACCTCGGAATTAATTAAAACTTAATGGTTTGACGCGGGAATTTATTTTGCCGATCGCTCAATTGCAACTACAAACCTGATAAAATTGGGTCTGTCTAGTAAATAAGACTTACGGCTAATCCTCAGAAATCCGGTTTCTGAGGGCAAGTTCTAGTATAAATAATCAACAGACTCTCAATTAGTTGCGGTTTAGAATGAGAAAATTTTTAGGATTAGTTGTGTTTGGGATGATCGTGGCGATCGCCTCTGTAGCTGTGGCGGCTCAACCTTTGTTCGTCTCTTATCCTCCAGCCAACCACAAAACTACAGCCGATCGCATTTTTTTAATCGGTACAGCGCCCGCACCGGGACAAGTGTTAGTAAATGGCAACCAAATTTCGCGCACCGCATCTGGGCATTTCGCCCCAACTTTTCCGCTGCAACTCGGCGAAAATGTCTTTACCTTGCGTTACGAAAATCAGGAAGTCAAAATTAAGGTGACGCGCGAGTCGAATCAGCCGGAAGCCCCTGTAGGATTGGCTTTTGCTAAAGATTCCCTGACGCCGAAAGTCGATGTTGCGAGTTTGCCAGGGGAATATATTTGCTTTGGGGCGATCGCACCTGCGAATGCTCAAGTTTCGGTAAAATTGGCGGGGATTACTATTCCTTTAAAAGCGCGATCGCAAGTCGAACTACCCGACAACGCATCTGTACTTTTAGACGCAAATTCCCCGATCAAAAAAGGCGGCAGCCAACAGTATCAAGGCTGCGGTAAAACCCCTGAGAACGCCCTCTCGTCTAAGGGAGAAACAGTTAATTTAGGCGTGCCATCGTTTGAGCTAACAATGAACGGTCAAACTATCAGCCAACAAGGTACTGGCAAGATTTCTATTCTGTCTCCGGCGGATTTAGAAATAGCAGAAGTAACGGCCGATCCGGGTGTTGCCCGAACCGGGGCGAGTACAGATTTTTCTCGGATGACACCGCTGCCGAAGGGAACGCGAGCAACAATTATCGGGCGCGAAGGAGAATGGCTCAGACTCGATTACGGTGCTTGGATTAAAGCATCGGAAGTGCGAATTGTCAAGGATACAGTGCCTCCGCGATCGATTATTCGCAGCGCCAGCTCGCGTCAAGTTTCCGGCTGGACAGAGGTGTTATTCCCCTTAGAAATACCCGTCCCCGTCACAGTGCAGGAAGGACAAGGCACTTTTACTTTAACGCTGTACAATACCACAGCTCAAACTGACATTATTCGCATCTCTGATGACCCGGTAATTTCACGTTTGGAATGGCAACAAATCTCGCCGCTGCAAGTACAATACACTTTTAATCTCAAATCTACCCAGCAGTGGGGTTACAAGTTGAGATACGATGGCACAACTTTAGTGTTGTCTTTAAAACACCCGCCTGCGAATACAAGCATGATGCCCAATTCGCAAGCAAAACCATTATCGGGAATTAAAATTCTCATCGATCCGGGACACGGCGGGCCGGAGGATGGAGGTGCGGTGAGTCCAGTGGGAATTAGAGAAAAAACAGTAGCTTTAACTGTGTCGAAATTGGTGCAACAGGAATTGGTAAATCGGGGCGCGAATGTGGTAATGACGCGGGTAGAAGATGTCGATTTGGATTTGCCACCGAGGGTGGAAATGATTCAAAAAGAAGAACCTGCGATCGCAATTTCAATTCACTACAATGCTTTGCCGGATAACGGAGATGCCATTAAGACTAAAGGCGTCGGCGCTTTCTGGTTTCACCCGCAAGCGCACAGTTTGGCAATATTTTTGCACAATTATTTAGTTGCCAAGTTAAACCGTCCGAGCTATGGTGTATTCTGGAACAACTTAGCCATGACTCGTCCTGCAGTTACTCCATCTGTTTTAATGGAATTGGGATTTATGATCAATCCCGAAGAATTTGAATGGATTGTGAATCCGACAGAACAAAAGAAATTAGCTGAGGCGATCGCCCAAGGTGTTACCGAATGGTTTGCCTCGGTCAAATAATAGTGAGTAGTAAGGACTGAAGTCCTTCTCCCAAAAATCATAGTCAGGACTTCAGTTCTGTCAATCCAAGGAAATGAAATAATGCTAATTTTTACTCAATCAAAAGCCTTTTTTATTGCAGCCGTCGTTGCAAGTTTTAGCTTCTCACTTTACAGCTTTCCTGTTTTCGGCAAGCAGCAAAGCCTTGCTCCCGCAAAAGCAGAAGCTTTAAAAAAGCAAACTCATTGCTCGTTTATTACAGGTGAAGGTGGCGCTGTTAACATTCGCAAAGGCCCAGGCACTAAGTACGCGGTTGTTGCTAAATTGAAAAGAGGAGACGGAGTTAGGGCTGTCAGCAGACAAGGTAATTGGGTGAAAATTGCGGCAAGATTTTCGGGTAATCCTCCTAATGAAACTTTTACAATCCTTGACGGTTGGGTGAACAATCAATTTATTAATGGCTGTTCCGAAGACCAATTTGACAGGTGGCGGCAATAGGGGATTTGGTTTGTAGTAAGGATTTCAGTCCTTAGTTGAGATGAAAGTTAAAGTTTTCACTACAAACCAAACAGGGAAAGTTTTAAAAGTAGTACAAAAAAGACGATCGCCCTGATTCATTGTTGCATTTTCAACCAGCTAAACACCTGTTCAGCGGTGATATTCAGGGGAATCATTTCGGGCACAGGAAGGACATCGCTACCTTCGCAGAATTGCGGTTGTTGGTTGGGCAAAAACGCTAAAATCGATCTATCGTCTGGATCGATTAGCCACCCCAACTGACAATTATGTTGAAGACAGTGAATAATTTTTCTAGTTACGCGATTTGAGCTTTGTTGTGGCGACAGGATTTCGATCGCCCAATACGGTGCAATTAGCACATCATCTACTGGTTCGCCACTGTCATCAAATTGAATCTGTTCCCACAATAGTACCGCAATATCTGGAACAATCGATCGCCAAACGTACACCGCAACTCTGGAAACGCATAAGCTATCTTTGAAGTTTCCGTCACCTGATTAATTTCATTGCACGCTTTTAATCGCAATCGGCTGTGCTTTGTTTTCGGCATAGGTTTTTGGATAATCTCCCCCTCAATTTATTCGCTGGCAGGTTTAGTTTCTGGCAGTTTCAGAAATTCTTCCAGGGTGAGACGCCCAGTTGCGATTGTCATAAATAAATTCCTCAATTCTACCTATCTTCCGTGTAAGCGAAAAAAATATTTATCTTGCATTAAAAATGTGCTGTGTTGCCTAATTTTGCGGGACAATCTGCTGTTTAAATTCAAATAAATTAGGATTTTCTGGGTCATAAAAAGCCCGCAACCAATGCACGTTTGGAGAACCAAAAGTTTCAACTCTAGTAAAATTTTTCATTCTCGGTAATTGAGTCTCATCGGTAAAATGGGGTAAAGGTTTATCGATGCGGAAATAGTGAGTATCGCCGTGGACGAATACAACCTGCCCTGGGAAATTGCCTGTTTCTGTTTCCAGAGTTGCGATAAAATCGTTGTAACCACTTCTTCTTTTGTCCGTCGGATCGAATTCAAATCCCGGATTTGCTTGTGCAACTAACACAATTCCTTTGCTGTTGCTGCGTTTGGCTAAAGCAAAACATTCTTTGATCCAGGCTAAGTTAGCCCAATTGCGATCGGCATATTCAGCATCTGCTTCGGGAGTGCGGCCAAAATTGTTGTTGCTTCCCGGCATATTAATCGCGAAAAACACAACTCCATGATAAATCCAGCGAACATTTTCGCGGAATTTAGCAAACTGCGGGTTTTCGCTTTGACGGGTGAGAGTTAAGGTGCGCTTTCCCAAACTTTGATTACCTTGGTTGAAAATTTCCCGCAGTTTAGCGAGTCTTTCTACTGGATCGTAACTGCCGTTTTTTGAACGGTGGCAATCCGTCCATTCATTGTCACCATAAACTAGAATAAATGGAATTTCAAAATTATCAAATAACTGCTTGCGACTGACAAAAGTTGCATCATCGCAGACACTAGAACCGTTTTTAATGTCGCCGTCGTGGACGACAAACGCTGCGGGCGATCGATTGATATCTGCAATCAAACTCGGAAATTTTGCTTCTTGTTCGGCACTGTAGGGCAAATCGCCAATCAAGGCAAATTCAAAAGGTTTATCGCCCGAAGTTTGAGCGTAAGTTAAAACCCCAAAACCCGTAATTGCTACAAAAACAATTAAGGCAAGAATTAGATAGTTTTTTTTCATTTTTTGAGCTGTAACTAAATTATTTATGATATCATACAAGCCGACAAATTACTCTCAAAAATCATGAATTTTCGTCGGTTGCTCTCGATAATTGCCATGCTTTCGATCGCAGGCTGCAATATCCAAACGCCACAAACTAACACACAGCCTACAGAAAGTCGTAGCTTGCGGGGCGGGACGCCATCGCCAATTGCAGCCTCTGTTCCCCCCAAACCAAAGTCGGAGATCAAAGAAGCGAAACTAATTGCTGTCGGCGACATCATGATGCACAGTACCCAAACGCGATCGGGCTACGACGCCAAAAAGAAAACTTACAACTTTGACACTTTCTTCGCACCAGTTAAAAGTATCCTGTCAACAGGCGATTGGGTGATCGGAAATCTCGAAACACCTTTAGCGGGCGAAGATGCGGGCGGATATACGGGATATCCGCTATTTAACGCACCGGCTCAATTAGCGGATGCTGCTAAAAAAGCCGGATTTAATATATTGACAACCGCGAACAATCATGCTTTAGACCGGGGAGAAAAAGGGGTAATTAGGACGATCGCCAATCTGAGCGATCGCCAAATTGCTGCCATAGGAACAGCCACATCAGCCGCCGAGGCTTCACGCACTTTTATCAGCACCAAAAACAACATTTCATTAGCCAAGCTAGCCTACACCTACGGCACAAACGGCATTCCCATACCCAAAGGCAAAGATTACTTAGTTTCCCTAATCGACGAAAAAAAGATAGTCAAAGACATTGCCAAAGCCCGCAAACAAGGAGCAGATATTATCGCAATTTCCCTGCATTTTGGCGACGAATATCAGCGACAGCCAAACACCCAACAAAAACAATTAGTGGAAAACCTATTAAAAGCTGGTGCAGACATCATTCTCGGCAGCCATCCCCACGTCGTCCAACCTTACAAAATTTTTAACTTCCCCGGCAAAAATGGGAAAACCCGCAAAGCTGTAGCAATTTATTCAATGGGAAACTTCATTTCCGGCCAGAATAAAAAATATACAGACTTAGGCGTGATTTTCCAAGTAAATCTTCGCAAAACATTGCCAGAAAAAACCACAGAAATTACCAGCATCAAAACCTTTCCGACTTGGGTACACCGCTATACTTTGAACAATAAAACGAACTATCGAGTTTTGCCCTTAGAAACAACTGTCAGCCAGAAAAAAGATGCACTACTAGCAACTTCACAGTATCCTGTTTTATCAAAATATTTGCAGGATATGAACAATCATCTTAACTCTTTGAATAGTCCGAAAAAATCCAAATAATTTGGGATTGAGAATGGGAAATTGGGCATTGGTGAGTGGAATTGGAGGCGTAGCCGAGCGATTTTTCTTCCCCGGCAGTGCCCATTTGTAAGGTAACAACTTAAGCTAGGGAAGCATTTGTCAATCAGCAATTATGCTCAGAATTCACTCAAGTTTTTGGTAGAAAACTTAGATTTTGGCACTCGAACAATCAGACCGAATCTTCACCCAATAAATTTACCCAAGCTTGGATATCCTTTCCAATCAGTACGAAATGGGCAGCCGAATAGCGCGTCATATCAACTCCGCTAGCATCGAATTGTAAAATCGAATCAACAGTCAATACTCAACTATCATTCAGTTTTTGGACTGACAGTTAACAGTCAACAGTCAACAGTCAACAATAATTCCGGTGCAACCGGAATTGATATCAATTGACCCCTGGTAAGCTTTGCAAGCAATCATGTATCCAACGAAAGAGGGTGTAGTGGAGTAGAGCGACTTGTCTTTTTGTGATTATATTCTTCCGATACGCCAAGATAATCTGATGGTTGATATCGGCCGAATATCTCAGCGAAAATGTTAGGCAATTTTCGATAAGGAGAAATACCCATATCTTTAAGCATGATGTCAATATATTGTTGGAAGCGAGTGTTAATCGCACAGGAGCGCGAAGGTTCAAATTGAATATTTGCGCGTTTCCACTGGCGGATACATTCAATACTTTTTTCCATATTTTCGCTGGAAGGTAACTCAAGTTCACCACGCAAGTAAGCACACAGCCATTGTGTGGCAATCTCGACTGCTGGCACGTGCATATATCCATGATTGAACCCAGCAAAGGCAATGCCCGGAATGCGAGGATGAAGCAAGTGGCGATATAACTGCACGCCATCGGGTTCGGTTTCCAACATTTTTCGATATTTATCAGGCAAAAATGGAAAAATCGGCGTTTGCGAACCCAAAGATAGAACAACTAAATCGCATGGAATCTCGCAACCATTTTTCAACTTTACTGCTTCTGGCGAAAAACCCGATAACTCTGCACGGTGGGGCGAGATTTTTCCTTCTGCAATAAACGGATAGTAATTTTCAGGCGCAACCGCTGTGGCTGAACGTAAATCAGGCAATAGTTTGTGGTCAGGTTGTACAGCTTTGATGCGGCGCTGGGCTTCTTGACCTTTTCCAGAAACATTTCGCTGAACTTGAAAGCGGAAGATGGATGCAATCAAATCCCAAAAAGCTGAAACAATGAAGCCAAGGCGATTGTGCAGGAAACGTTCAATGGCGGTTGGATGTGCCCAACTTGTCATCATCACTGTTCCAAAGCGGCTGAATAATGCGTAGGTAAAATGTACGCCCAAAATCCATTCGGGGATAAGCCAGCGCGGTGTACGAAATACATGATTTACTTGCGCGCCTTGTTTTGCTGCGAAAGTCGCCATGTCCAAAGCGCTTTTTCCGAAGCCAACGATTACAACTCGTTGATTGTCGAATATATCAAGCGTGTGGACATCCCGTTCAGTGATGATTTTCCCGCCGAAATCTTCGATACCTGGAAATTCAGGTTGATACTTTCCTTCTGTATATTGCCCAACTGAGATAACGACGTATCCAAATAATTCTTCGTGAACGCCCTCCTGGTTTTTATATCTTAATAGCCAGCCCTCTTCTGTTTCTTTTAGTTCGATAACTTCGTGATTTAACCGCACATCAAGCTTTAGATGGTTGACCGCTTGCCCCCAATAATTCATGATTTGTTCTCCCGTGGGATGTAAATCAGGCGTGAATGGCCACGGAAAATCTGATAAATGATACTGTTCCCTGATATTTTGCAGGTGTACGTTTGGGTATGCAAGTGCCCATACTCCGCCCATCTTTTCGGATTTCTCAAAAACAACTGCTTGGAAGCCATTTTTCTTGAGAATATTGGCTGTCGTAATGCCTGATATTCCCGCGCCAATAATGGCAATTGGCATACCGTTTTTGTATTGCATATATTTGAGTCTCCTGATTGGGTAGGGTTATGAGAGTAATTATCCTGACGGAGTGACAAAAAACCGGACAGCCTTGCACTGATAAGAGTTTAAATCGATCGCTCTCAAAAAGACAGAAGCGTTGTCACCCCGTCAGATCCGCGACCTTAACCCCACCTGCTGATACCTTCGCGCTCTGGTGCGAAGGGGCGATCGACAAAATTGCTGTAGGGAAACCGCACTACCGTTTCCTGACTGCCGTTTCCTTACCCGCAGTTTTTTTAAAGTCGCATAAATTTTCAGTAATTACCGATCTACACACTCGCCAAACCCAAAGTTAAAATATACCCAATAAAAAATAGCTCCTCCTAGCTGTTTTTTTGTCCAGCTAAATATCAGGGAGTGCATCTACGTGTCAATAAATAAAACGCTCAAAGGCAGAGCCACTACACCTGCCGCAGGTTTTACCCTGATTGAGCTATTGATAATTATTTTAATCATAGGAATATTTAGTGCGATCGTCGCCCCCTCTTGGCTAATGTTTATCAACAACCACCGTTTAAAGGTATCGCTCGATCGAGCTTATTGGGCAATGGAACTTGCCCACAGCAACGCCAAACGATCCAAAATTTCATGGCAAGCCAGCTTCAAACAAGTAGGAGAAAATGTACAAATAGCCGTTCACCCAGCCGACATTCCCCCCGGCCAAGTAGCAGCCAGTCAATGGAAAAACCTAGAACCGCAAATTCAAATCGATACAGATGAAACAACAGTGCTCCAAGTAAATGAAAGCAACGAGCAAAAAGCAAAGGGCACAATCCGGCGCGTCATGTTCAACCATCGAGGTTGCCCCGTATCTCGAAGCGACCACGACTGCACGCTAACGAGTATAAGAGCCAAAGGAACCCTAACACTATATCATCCCAACTTAAGAAACAGCCAACGCTGCATCATCATTTCGACTCTCCTCGGACATAAACGCACCTCCCAAAGACAATCAACACCCAACGAAAACAAAAGATATTGTTACTGACAGGGCGATGAATTATGTTGGGGGTAGGGAAACGGCATTGCCGTGTCCTCAATAGCCGTGTTTTCGATCGTCAAATTCGAGCGTCAATTCCTGACGCAACATCTCAGATATAATCAACTACTTCTTACTCGGCGCAATCTTCTCAATAGAAATCAGCGCCTCCATCACCGACTCCACAATCGGCGCCGCCACCGTACCCCCCGAAGAACCCTCCTTCGGCTCATCAATCACCGCCAAAACCACATACCGAGGAGCCTCCACAGGCATTATCCCCACAAAGCTAGTAATAATCGCCTTGTCAGAATAACCCCCACCAGCATTAGCTTTTTGAGCCGTACCCGTTTTTCCAGCAATCCGATACCCTGGAATTTGTGCAGCTTTCCCCGTACCACCATCAACCACAGTTTCCATCATTTCTAACACCTGCTTAGTAGTTTCCGGCGAAAAAACCTGCTTCGGAACCGGCCTCGGAAGCTTCCAATAAGCTTCACCATCCCTATCAAAAAGTCCCCGCACAACGTGAGGAGTCACCAACTTGCCACCGTTAGCCAAAGCGCCGTTAAGCTGCACCAACTGCATCGGAGTAATCGAAAAACCTTGCCCAAAAGCCGTAGTAGCAACTTCCACCGGAGAGTTAATAAATTGCTCTCGATTTTTAAGCTGACTGGTTACTTCAAAAGGCAAATCTGTTCCCGCAGTTTGTCCGAGTCCGAGTTTTTCTAAAGCTTGATAGTAAAGAGAAGGTTTCATGGTTCTCATGATGTGTACCATCCCCACATTGCTAGAATGTTTCAAAATCTCAGTAACAGTGGAAGGGCCGCGCGCGCCTACGATTTTGTAATCGGAATTTTGGATAGTCCAGGGATTCATGTAAATCCGACCTTCATCGTTAAACACAGTATTAGGTTTCACCGCACCCGCTTCCAGAGCGATCGCCACATTAATCGCTTTAAAAGTCGAACCAGGCTCATAAACATCAGTGACAGCCCAATTTTTATAGCGCGACAAATCGAAATTAAAATATTGATTCGGGTCATAAGAAGGTTCCGCTACCACTGACAGCAATTCCCCGTTACGGGCATCCATCACAATCACTGTGCCCCGCTTCGCATTGTGTTGCTTCATTTTTTCCTTGAGAGCAACTCGCGCAGCCCGCTGCAAGCGACTGTCGATCGTCAATTGCAATTTCAAGTCATCAAGCTGCACAAATCCCGCCGTCAGCCGATCGGGAACCCAATTCCCATTGCTCGACCTGCTAAACTGAATCGACGGCATCGATCGTTCCAACAAATTCTGCTGGCTGTATTCCACCCCGGCTTGTCCCTTCCGTTCCCCGTCCACATAACCGAGGATATCAGCCGCCAACTCCTGCTGCGGGTAAAAACGCTGCTGCTGCCGCAGCAACTCCAAGCCATCGACCAAATTCTCTTTAATTTGCATCCCAGCGACGCGATCGGCAACCTCTTGAGGCAGAGACTCCGCAATTGTAATACCGCTTTCAGCAAGATTAAACCTGCGTATCAACTCAGTTTCCGACGTAGTGCCCGGAGTCAGTTCGATCGCCAGCATCGGAGCCAATTTAGCAGCAATTTCCGCCTTCGAGTGGTTAAACAACTTCGGGTGAGCGTAGAGCGTGTACACCTGTCTGTCGATCGCCAAAACATTCCCTGCGCGGTCAATTATCGGGCGTCTCGGTACAAACGGCTTCGTTTTGAGAGTTTGCTGCTGCTCGGCCTGTTTACGCAGTGCCGGAGCTCGCGTCACCTGCAAATAAAACAAATTCACAGCCAGCCCCAGCCCCCCCAGCATTAATACCGCCCACACCGCCCACAAACGGAACTTGCTGCGCTTTAAACGCTCTACCGGTCGCCCCCAAGATGCAGCCGTCTGTTGTGGCGAGCGGCCGAAGCTGCCCGAATATCTAGGTTTGGCTGGTTTTTCCCACCCAGTGCGATCGCCCCCCTGTTTTGGGCGTTTGAAATTCGGCGATCTGTAGCGGTCAAAACGGGGGTCGTAGCTCATGGCATTAAAAATTCAATAGCAAGTTATAGCGTTTCTCAGTAACATGATGTACTATCTGGCATTGGGCATTGGGCATTGGGCATTGGGCATTGGGCATTGGGCATTGGGCATTGGGCATTGGGCATTGGGCATACCTCACCACGCTTGAGAACCGCTATAAATCATTTTAGAATTTAGAATTTAGAATTTATGGTTTAGGAGAGAAAATTAAATACTTGGGAATGAGCGATCGCTATCAGCCTTTCGATCGGATCTAGAGTTGCATTCTGTTTTTTGAAGTGGTGTTAATTATTTTTAACTTGTAACTTCCGGTTGCAAGCAGAAAATCGATCGCGACTTGCAAAAAAGTCAAAAAGGAAATTAGATCCTCCAATTCTCAGGCCCTCGGACACTCATGCCCGGAGGGCACTCTCCGCTTTGACACAGGCTTAATAGCCCAGCGGTGTTTCCACACCGCCTCCCTTCTTGAGAGCGGGTTCAGAACTTGGTGCCGCAAGGGGCGATCTGGTTTCAGGGGCCGGCTGCAAGAAAATCGTGTTCCCTGGATTCTGTGGAGCCAAACCGGTTTCTGGATTTTGGGCTTCTTTAGCAAGTTGGTGTTTCAAGACTTCGCTAGCAGCACTCAACTGCTGTTCTTGGAGGCGCAGAGTTTCCAGTTTTTGATAATCCTGACTCCAGCGCTGCTCGCCGTAAACAGTCAAGCCGTAGAGACTCAGAGCACCGCCCAAAAGCATAACTGCTACCACTGAGGAGGCGCGCTGTGCCTGCAGGAGCGATCGCAACCACACTGGCTGCTGCTGGCGAGCTGGCATGACTTTCAGCACCGATGCGGACTGCCGAACCTGAGCCTGTTCGTCTGCTGGCGAGTAGTTGGGCAATACTGGCCCTGTCTTCGCCCGCCTAGCTCGGGCAATAGAAGTAACTTTGCTTTTGGCTGGGCCAGCAGCGGGCTTGCGGGTCGATCGGGAGCGGGGAGAATCGGGGGATCTGATAGCAGCGGTCATAGAGTTCACCAATACGTAAAGTGGGGTAGCTTCAGCTTGATTGAGCTTAAGAGTTTTTTTTCAAGGGCGAGCGCCAGTTGTGGCAATCTGGGTTCGATCGGTTATCCTTACCAAGGATACCTCACAAGCCAACCAACCCATCCTACCACTGGTCTCTTTGACTTCAGGATTTGCCAAAAAAAAGAAATCTTTGCTGGTTAGCGATAATCTATGTGAAATTTATTAATAAATGCAGTATTGTAATCAACGAGCGAATCGTTGAGCTATTCGTGCCAGCATTGTTTCTCAAGTACACTATTCCCTTCCTTGCGATGGGTTTTCAATGTTAAGGAGTTTTTATGAACAAGGGATTAATTCGTTTGACTTTGGTCGTGGGCTTGGCAGTAGCCCTCGGCGCCTGCGGAGGAGATACCGGCGGCGGCTCCAGCCCTAGCCCCTCTCCGGGCGGCACTGGTGGCACTGGCACTACTACTACTCCCCCTGCTTCTTCTGCATCTCCAAAGTCCACTCCTGGGACTGGTGCAACTACTACCCCTGCCCCTTCTCCTAAAAAGTCTCCCTAACTAGGGCGATCCGAGAGTGTTTGCCCAACGAGCCTAGCCTCCAGGTGAAAAATCGTTCGCTCCTCGCATTTTTTCATCTCAGAGGTCTAGGTCTCAAGTTGGGTGTTAGTTGTAGTCTGATGCTTTTACTACTGTTCCGTACATCCCCTTACTGCAGCAAAGTCCGCTTAACGCTGGGTTACAAGGGCATCCCCTTTGAAGTGGAAAACTTGACTCCCGGGCTGCACGTTTTGAAACTCAAGTCTCTGACGGGAGGTTTGAAGACAGTGCCCGTGGTGCTGCCTCAACTCGAAGGTCAATCGATTTTAGATTTTAGATTTTAGATTTTAGAGGCGACCCCACGGATAAATGCGGGGGCTTGAGGATTTTCGATTTTCGATTTGGGATTGATTCCACGGATAAATCACGTGGCGGGTACCACCTTTGAAATTCTTGGTCAACCGGAGGCGAGCGCAGACGCGACGAAAATTTTGCACGATCGAGTCTCGTTTTCCTTCCCCGCCGCTGTTGCCCGCAGACGAGAGGAAAGTAAGCTGAGGCTTCGACGATCGAATACAGGCTCGATGAAAGCATCGACATTGCTACTCGATGTGTTTACTGCGAGTTTCGCGCCGCTGCGGGCAAGCAAATCGACCCGTCTGTTTTGAGCCAGTTTAGTGATTCAATTGGCGCCCCGCCACTGCGGTATTAACCCGGCCTCGGCAAAACTCGCTCCAGTTGCGCCTGAGTGCTGCTTTAAACCTATTGCACCGTCGCTGGTAGGATGGTGCTAGTTTCGTAGGCGATGCCTTGAGCATGGCATATATTGCTTGCTGCTGTCGCCATGCTGAGTCCTTTAGCTTTGATTCCTCAATACCGAGTTAAGCATCCTTCGCTGTTTGAGCGTATTGCCCAAATTCACGGACTTTGTGGGCAAACCCCGCCTCCGAGATGTGAAAGTCTACCGATCGGGCGATTGTCCCTGCCTGAAAATTCCAGGTAAACTATTAACTGCTCCCCAACACTTACAGGGTTGACCCTCCTGCAGTCGCCAATCGACAAGAGTTTAAAAATATCCGTTATCACATATAAAAAAATAAGTCAAGGATATTTGGGAAAAAATATAAATTTTTCAATTTGTTTTAACTACCAGCCGGGAAGTCCCTCGGTATATTTAGAGGGGACACATCTGAGCGCTGCGCGAAGTACCCCGAATAAATTACGCCCGCGTGATGGAAAGAAGCGTCGGGTGGAGGGACGGAAACCGACAATTAGACTTAGCCACTATGAATTAATCTTGGGAAGTATCTTGATTTTCGATGTACTTCCTAAGTGTTGAAAGGGTAATCTTTGGTGTGGCATTTTGGACATACACAAACTATACTATGCAAAGGTCGAAAAAAGAAAGTTAAAAAATGCAACTCACTTACAAATACCGCCTCAAACCCACAAAAGCCCAACTAACAACGATGGTGGCTCACCTAGAGCTCTGTCGTCGGCAGTACAACTACCGACTTGGCGATAGATTTAGGTGGTGGTCAGCCACGAGAACACCTATCAACGCCTGCCCCTTGATTGTTTCGATAGTCCCGATTGAGGAAATTTATCAAAATATTCCTTTGACGAGAGTGCAAACTAGGGATGGTAGAAAAAAGGATGAGTCAGGCAATCCTTTGACCAGGAAAGGTGACGTTTTATCGAACATTGAAGGCGGATATGTACAGTGGCAAACCATACAACTGGCTGACCTGAAAAACACAAAAAAGCTATTTCCTGATTATAAAGTGTTGGACTCTCAGGTTTTGCAAGATGTCGTCAACAGAGTGGAAACTTCCTTTTCAAATTTCACCACGCCCGATAAAAATGGCAATCGTAGAGGCAAGCCCAGATTCAAAGGGCTTCATTACTACAAATCTTTCACTTATCCTCAACTAGACAATCTTGATATTGTCAAGGACGAGCAAAATAGGATTTGTATTGACCTCGCAAAAATAGGTCAAGTACCTATGGTTTTCCACCGTCCAATACCAACAAGGTTCACAGTTAAGACGGGAACAGTTATCAGAGAAGCTGATGGGTGGTATATCTCCCTGACGCTAGAAGATAAAACAGTTCCCGTAACGGTTGCAGAAATTCAACCGACGGTCGAAAATACTGTTGGCATCGATCTGGGAATCACTAATTACGTCTATCTTTCCAATGGCGAGAGAGTTGAGAATCCTAGGTTTTTGAGGAAGTCGGCCCAGAAATTGGCAAAACTTCAAGCGAACTTAGCTAATAGAGTCAAGGGTTCTAAGCCTGGGAAGATTATCAAGGACAAGATTTCCAAACTCCATCAGTTTGTAGCTAGAGCTAGATTAGATTTTCAGTTTAAAACTGCACATGAGCTATTCGGTAAATGTGAGGTTTTAGTTGTTGAAGACTTGAGTGTCAAAAATTTAACTAGACGTGCCAAGCCCAAGACTGATGTTGAAAATGGTAATTTGGTTTATTTGCCGACCGGTCAGTCAGCTAAAAGTGGCTTGAATAAATCCATGCTTGATGCTGCTCATGGGCAATTCGCCAGCGTCCTAAAATATGTCGCCTGGAAATTGGGTAAAAGCATTTTGTTTGTCTCTCCAAGAGGAACTTCTCAACATTGCTGGAATTGCCTCAACAAAGTACCGAAAGAATTGTCGGAGCGCTGGCATTCTTGTCAATGCGGAGAATCTTTGGCTCGAGATAAAAACTCAGCTAAGCTTATAAAGAGAATTGGTCTAAGTTACGAAAGTGGCGGGGGAACTCCGTCACTCAAAAAAGCCTTTGAAAAAAAGGAAAAAGAAGCCTGCGGTCTAACTGTACTCAGTTGACCGTCAGGTTCGTTCACTATTTCTATACTTAGATGTTAGCAGTAAAACCCCAGCTCGGCCGTCGGCAAGGCAACAGCCTGCTGTGTGTGCAAGGACGCGCGCTGGATCTGCAGCAGTCAAGATCGTGCTAATCAGTGGTAGGATCAGCAATCAAAAATGTATCGAAATGTAAAGTGCAGCGCCGCTCTAGGTTTTGAAAGCCATTTAGTTAAAAGATTGAGGTAAGTAGTTTTATGCCCGCGACCGTCCCCTTTGAACAGATTGACCGCATTGTTTGGAATCAGCACCACGATCCCTTTGAAGTGCTAGGCCCTCATGCGATCGAAGAAAATGGCAAAAAAGTCTGGGTCGTCCGAGCTTATCTGCCGAATGCGGATGCGGTATCGGTAGTTTTGCCGGAAGCCAGGGCCGAATACTCGATGAAATCAGAGCATCACCCTCACTTTTTTGAATGTACGATCGACACCCCAGAACTAGCAAACTATCAATTGCGGGTCAAAGAAGGGGAACACGAGCGCTTCATCTACGATCCCTACGCCTTTCGATCGCCCAAACTCACAGAATTCGACCAGCACCTATTCTCAGAAGGCAATCACCACCGCATTTATGAAAAACTCGGGGCGCACCTCACCGAAGTAGGTGGCATCACAGGAGTATATTTTGCCGTTTGGGCCCCGAATGCCCGCAATGTCTCTGTTTTAGGAGATTTCAACTATTGGGACGGCCGCAAACATCAAATGCGGAAATCGCAAAACGGCATCTGGGAATTATTTATTCCGGGACTATCCGTGGGAACTTCCTACAAATACGAAGTGAAAAACCAAGACGGACATCCCTACGAAAAGTCCGATCCTTACGGTTTCCAGCAAGAAGTGCGGCCGAAAACAGCATCAATTGTCACCGACTTAAGCACCTACACTTGGAACGACAGCGCTTGGATCGAAAAGCGGCGGCACACAGACCCACTGACGCAGCCGGTTTCGGTTTACGAATGCCACATCGGTTCTTGGCTGCACGCCGCTACTGACGAACCCGCCGTGCTACCAAATGGGGAAATACAACCCGCCGTGCAGGTTTCGGAACTCAATCCTGGGGCGCGCTTTCTGACTTACCGGGAATTAGCCGATCGGCTGATACCCTACGTCAAAGATTTGGGATTCACCCACATCGAAATGCTGCCCATCGCCGAACATCCTTTCGACGGTTCTTGGGGCTATCAAGTCACCGGTTATTTCGCCCCAACCTCCCGCTACGGCACACCTGAAGATTTCATGTATTTTGTGGACCAGTGCCACGCCAACGGCATTGGCGTACTGGTGGACTGGGTACCGGGACATTTCCCCAAAGACGGCCACGGTTTGGCTTTCTTTGACGGAACTCACTTGTACGAACACGCCGACTCCCGCAAGGGCGAGCACAAAGAGTGGGGAACCCTAGTATTTAACTACGGCCGCAACGAAGTGCGGAATTTCCTAGTATCAAACGCTCTGTTCTGGTTTGACAAGTACCACATCGACGGGATTCGCGTAGATGCCGTAGCCTCGATGCTTTATTTGGATTACTGCCGCGAACCGGGAGAATGGCTGACCAACCAGTACGGGGGCCGGGAAAATATCGAGGCGGCAGATTTTCTGCGTCAGGCGAATCACGTCATTTTTAGCTATTTCCCAGGTGCGCTGTCGATCGCCGAAGAATCTACCTCTTGGCCGATGGTATCTTGGCCGACCTATGTAGGCGGTTTGGGTTTCAACCTGAAGTGGAACATGGGTTGGATGCACGATATGCTCGACTATTACCACATGGACCCGTGGTTCCGCCAGTTCCACCAGAACAACATAACTTTCAGTATGTGGTACAACCACAGCGAGAATTTCATGCTGGCTTTGTCCCATGATGAAGTAGTGCACGGCAAAGCCCACATCATCGGGAAAATGCCAGGAGACGAATGGCAAAAGTTTGCAAACGTGCGGTGTTTGTTTACTTTTATGTTTGCTCATCCCGGCAAGAAAACGATCTTTATGGGGATGGAGTTCGGCCAGTGGCACGAGTGGAACGTTTGGGGAGATTTGCAGTGGCAGTTGCTGCAATTCGAGCCGCACCAAAAGTTGAAGCTGTTTTTTAAAGATTTGAACCATTTGTACCGCAGCGAAACGGCACTTTACAGTCAAGATTTTGCTGAGGATGGGTTTGAGTGGATTGATTGCAGCGACAATCGACACAGCGTCGTGGCATTTGTGCGCCGAGAGAAGGATGGCGACGAGTTTGTGGTGACCGTGTGCAATTTTACGCCGCAGCCGCACTCTCACTATCGCGTAGGAGTGCCGGAACCTGGTTTCTATACGGAGTTGTTTAACAGCGACGCGCGGGAATACGGCGGTAGCAATATGGGGAATTTGGGGGGCAAGTGGACTGAGGAGTGGTGGTTCCACAACAGTGCTTATTCGATCGACTTGTGTTTGCCACCTTTGGGGGTGTTGATTTTAAAGCTCGATCGGGCAAAAACAACAGCCAAATCTCAAGAGTTTTAAGTTGTGAGTCGTGAGAGTTTTGAGTTAAAAATCAAAGCTTTATTAAACCTAAAACTTTGAGGGTATTCAGAAACCCGGTTTCTCCAAGAAATCGGGTTTTTTTTGTTTTGTTGTTGTGGCGAAAGAAGGAAGTTCTGCAACGGATTCGCTTTCTTCGGATTTAAGGAATTTAATATTAATTCCGGTTGCATCGGAATGATTTAACCGCAGAGTACGCAGAGTTCACAGAGGAAGAGAAGAGAGAGATGAATAATTTCGATGCACACGGAAAGGATATAAGGTTCTTCCTTACTTGGTATGCCAAACTAACAATTAAAATGCCAAGTAAGTAAACATCTATTTTTGTAGTTTTCAAAATTCCTAAAGCCATATGCAGAACGTTTTATTA
>NZ_JAUBTK010000015.1:40475-107377 GCF_036702455.1 Microcoleus sp. D2_18a_D3 | reverse complement strand
TTGGGCCGTTGTTGACTGTGGAAATTGTGTAAGTAACTATTTCACCCGGTGCTGCTGCCGTAGTCCCGGTTTTGGTGGTAACTAGGTCGGCACTAGCAGCAACAATTGTAGTTGGGGCTTGAGAGATGGGTTGGGAACCGTTGTTGTTACCTGGTATGGGGTCATAAGTGCTGGAGTTGCTAAAGGCGGTGTTGGTTATGGTTGTGCCGATCGCTGTCGCTGCGGGGACAATTGCGGTTATGGTGCGGGTAGTGCTAGCGCCGCTAGCGAGAGTCGGAATCGTCGGCCACGTGACAATCTGCGTTTGAGGGTCGTATACGCCATCGCCAGCGGTATCGACAGCGCTGACGAAGGTTAAGTTTGCCGGCAGTTGATCTTGAATCTTAACGTCTGCGGCGCTACTGTCTCCGGTATTAGTGGAAATAATTGTATAGGTAATGGTGCTGCCGCGGGTGGCGAACGAGGGGCCTGTTTTAGCAACGGAAATGTCGGCTGAAAGTGTGGGAGGGTTGATAGTTTCGACAGCGAGATTAGCAATCTCATGAATGTTTGTAAACAAGCCTGTCGAACTAGCAAAACCAAATTTCAAAGTAGCCGGTAGTGCTCCGTTTGCAGTGACCAAATCCGGTATGGTGATAAAAGTTTCGTTCGTCTCAAATACGCCGTTGCCGTTATCGTCTAGAGCAACTGAAAGACTGTTTGAACCCGGCAGTAATGTAATTTGGACTGTTTTTTTTACATTATCAGCGATGCGAGTGGTTGCCGAAAGATTATCTATGCCGCCGGGAACGGTAGCGGTACTTAAAAAGCTATATGTTGTGGCTGCGCTGCCTCTAATTGTTATTGAATCAGCTCGCTGCCCGGGGCCACCTATGCCCGCTTCCGACGAATTGGAAAAACTGCCATACTCGTCTAATCCGATACCTAAATAACCTCCTACAATACCAGGCGTGAAGGGATCCCTATTTATCGTTGCATAGCCGAGACCGCCGCCGTAGCCTCCCGCTGCTGTTGGCGTAGTTGTTCCGTCAATTAGGAAAAAACTAACGCCATCCGCACCAGTATTGCCGCCATAGGCAAATAAATTAAAGGTAACTTTTAGCCCCTCAGCGGAAGAGATGGGGCTGTTGTAGATGACAAAAGCTGCTTGGTTCCCATTTGCTGATGTTAATCTCAAAGCGCCGCTGCCTACTGGATCGATGGGCCCTCCCACTACACCGGGAATAATGCCGGGGCCGGTGCCTGCGGTTAAGCCAGGAGGGTTTGATGAACCGTCGCTAGTTCCATAAATCCAAGGCCCTAGTGCTGTTGAACCTTCAAAGGTTTCGGCAACTAAGGTAACCAGGACTGATGTGTAGGCTTCTAGGACTTCTTTTTCAAAGGCTAGTTCGGTATTTATTTGTCCTGTGGCAATTTCTAATTTCCAGTCGCCACCTAATGCTGCACTCCCTGTTAGGTTGTTGGAAGCGGCAATATTTGCTCCTGTTATTTCACTGAGTTTTTGTATGAATTTAAGGCCGGATTCGCCGGCGGCTATGTTACAGCCGTAAAGTAAAATGCTGCCGGATTCGTTAAGGGCTTTTCCCCACTGCTGCAATTGGTTGCTGTAGGTTTCTAGATTATCAATATTAAGTTCCGCCCGGCCGATTTCTACTGCTGCTTCTCGGCCGTGAGAAACTATGTGCAGGCTGGTGATGCTGCTGCGCTGACCCAGAATTTCGGTGATTTGCTCGATCGCCCCCCTACTAGGATTGAGTACAAATACTTCCGTTCCTGCTTTAACACCACCGATCAATTGCTGGTAGTTTTCTACTCGGGAGTCAACAATCACTAGAGATTTTTGCGCGTCCGCTTCTGCTGTAGAGCTTGCTTGTTCAAAAAAAAAGTTGTTCTTAGTGGCAATCTTCGTAGATTTAGGTATTTTTACGGCAGACAAATTCGGCAGATTGGAGATCATTGTCATTATTTCCTGATTTAGCTATTAGTTATAACCTAATCAGCTTGACAAAATTCAATAAACACCCACCTATAAATCTTAATAAATTATTTATAGAAAAATAATTTATTACTTATGTATTTTTTTGGTTGAAATTTTAGGAAAGAATGGGATGGGGACTGCAGCGGGCGATCGCGCGTGGCTAGGCCGACAAATCACCGCAACTCCTACGCAAGCGTTTTCGGGCTTTGACGGCGCTAGTTAAGTCTTTTTGTTTGAGAAGTGGCTATGCCAGAATTTGGAGATTGCGATCGCCAATTAATTATTGACGCCTTGCTGAAAAAAAGGCAATGGTTCCGGTACGGCGTGGATTCTCAGTACGGTTGTAGGGAGAATTTTTTGTTGAATCTTCACCGTAAGTCAACTTACAGTCAACTTAGAAAATTGGTTTCCCAGAATAGGAAAATTTTTAATTTTCAATTCTATTTACTACTGTTACTCATGGACATCGCCGTCAAGTTTACTTATCGTAAGATAATAGCAAAAAAATCTTAGAAAGACCTCTAAAGTATACAAAAATTCACATAGCATCAGGCAAGTTAACACCCCCTGGGAGTTGACAAGTTGCACTAATCTATGATTTAAATTTTCGGGTATCTGCCGCCAAAGGTAGTAGACCTCTTGCAAAAGTCCTTTTCATAAATTTATTGGACGGGATCTGGGGCCCATCCCACAAGAAAAAATAACTCTTGTGGGATGGGCATCTTGCCCGTCCTAGTTATTTTTGCAAGAGCTCTAGTGAAGCGATCGCAGGATTTGAGAATTGAACGCGAGATAGGCGCAAAAAAGTCTTTCAAACACTAGGGTGAGAGGCTTTGTGCTGCGTGCGTACCCTACGGGAGAGGCGGAAAAATTGAGGGTGGCGCGATCGCACTTTCTCGGACTCGGCAACCCCCAATTCCGCGCTTTTTAAACGTTAGTTAATATCGAGTTCCCGCACTAAAAAAGCCCATTCATCTGCCAATTCTTCAATGACTTTCGCAGTGGGTTTGCCAGCACCGTGTCCCGCTTTAGTTTCAATGCGAATTAACACGGGTTTTTCTCCCGCGTGGGTTTCTTGCAAAGCAGAAGCAAACTTGAAACTGTGGGCAGGAACCACGCGATCGTCGTGATCGGCAGTTGTAATCATTGTCGCCGGATAAGCCGTTCCCGGTTTGAGATTGTGCAACGGAGAATAGCCGTGAATTGTGGAAAATTCTTCGGGATTTTCCGGCGAACCGTATTCAGAAGTCCAAGCCCAACCAATGGTAAATTTGTGGAAGCGCAACATATCCAAAACGCCGACTGCCGGCAGCGCTGCACCGAACAATTCCGGCCGCTGAGTCATGCAAGCCCCTACTAATAAACCACCATTGCTACCGCCTGCGATCGCCAATTTTGCAGGTTTGGTATACTTGTTTTCGATCAACCATTCAGCGCCAGCTATAAAGTCATCAAACACGTTTTGCTTGTTCAACTTTTTGCCTGCTTCGTGCCAGGATTCGCCGTACTCGCCGCCTCCCCGCAAACAGGCGATCGCATAAACTCCACCCATCTCTAACCACACTATCCTGCTAACAGAAAAACTCGGAGTTAGCGAGATGCCAAAACCACCGTAACCGTAAAGGTAGGTGGGGTTATTGCCATCCAACTGCAAGCCTTTCTTGTGCGTGATAAACATGGGTACTTGCGTACCGTCTTTGCTTGGGTAAAATACTTGTTTTGTCTCGTAATCGTCGGGATTAAAATCGACCTTTGGCTGCCGATAAATCGTACTTTCATCTGTCACCATATTGTAGTGATAGATGATGTTAGGTGCAGTGAAACTGGTGTAAGCATAAAAAGTTTCGGTGTCGTGCCGCTTGCCGCTGAATCCTCCCGCTGAACCGATTCCGGGCAAGGCAACTTCTCGCACGAAAGAGCCATCTAAGTTGAAAATTCTAATCTGGGTGTAGGCGTCTTTCAAGTAGGAAGCCACAAATTGATTGTTCAGGAGGCCTATGCCTTCGAGGGTTTCTGCTGCTTCGGGGATAATTTCTGTGAATTTTTCTTGACTTTCGTCACCAGCGAGACATGAGGGAGGTGGGTTGTTGGTGTCGATCGCAATTACGCGGCCCAACGGTGCATTTAAGTTTGTTTGAAACCAGAAAACAGAGCCTTCATTGTCGATGAAACTGTACTCAGCCTCGAATTCGCTAATCAGTTCTACAACGCTTGATTCCGGTGCAGTTAAATCCTTGTAAAAAATCAAGTTTTTGGTTTCAGTTCCCTGCCAAACTGAGATAATCAAGTATTTGCCATCTTCGGTAACACCACCGCTAAATCCCCACTCTTTTTGGTCGGGTCGCTCGTAGATTAATACGTCTTCAGATTGCGGCGTGCCGATTTGGTGGTAAAACAGTTTTTGGTAATAGTTAACTTCTTCGTGCTTGCTTTTTTCGTTCGGTTCGTCGTAGCGACTATAAAAAAAGCCTTTACCGTCGTGAGTCCAAGATGCGCCTGAGAATTTCACCCACTTTAAATGGTCTGATAAATCTTCGCCGGTTGCCACCTCACGGACTTTCCATTCCTGCCAGTCGGAACCGGAAATTGACAAACCGTAAGCCATGTATTTGCCGTCTTCGCTGATAGCTATCCCACCCAAAGCAACAGTTCCGTCTTCTGAGAGAGTGTTGGGGTCAATTAATACTTTGGGTTCGCCGTCGAGGGATGTCAAAGTGTAGAGTACGGATTGATTTTGCAGGCCGTCATTCTTGTAGTAGAAATAGCGAGATCCTTCTTTGAAAGGTATGCCGTATTTCTCGTAATCCCAAAGTTGAGTCAGGCGCTGTTTGATTTTTTCCCGCGCCGGAATTTCGTTGAGGTAGCCAAAAGTGACTGCGTTTTGGGCTTCCACCCAAGCTTGGGTTTCCTCAGAGTCGGGATTTTCCAGCCACCTGTAGGGGTCGGATACTTTGACGCCGTGGTAGTCGTCTGTTTGGTCGATTTTGCGGGTTGTGGGGTAGGTGAAAGGTCGATCGAATTGGGTCATGATTTTTTACTACTCTCGGTAACTTTTTCCAGTTTACCCTTTCGCGGCAGTGACAGGGGAGAGTAGCTCAATTTGGGATTTGAGATTTTATCCTAAATCTGGGTTAAATAAGTAACTCCACCTCGAAAAACCGAATACTTTGATACCTGAATCCTTTAAAATATTGGGTGTATAACATAGAATATCTCGCAAATAAATACTATTTTAAAATGAGATATAATTAATTTAGTTTTTTTCGGATAAAGTGCTTCCCAAGAATGACTAAATTTCCCCATGACCAGTTTGCCAAAGAATACCTAAGAGAGTTATTGTCACCTCTAGGAGAAGTAGAAACCAGTAAAGATGTTTCTGCTCAAGTTCGAGAAATTGATATCTGGTTTAAACCCACTTCTGTATCGCCTGAATACGTAGAGAATTTAGGTTTATTAGGTCAAATGACTGCGACTGTGGCTGCGATCGAACCATTTCGCAATGCCGTCAATACAGAGGAGATCTTCAGTTGTGTTGTCAAACTTTTAAATACTAGGGCAGAATTACTGCGCCGTGCTAATCGAGAAGAGCAATGTTTAGAATCCCAGCAATTACCCAGGTTGTGGATTCTGACTCCCACAGCTTCGGAGGCTTTGTTAAGCAGCTTTAATTTTATGCTTCCCCAAGAGTCAGAAGGTTGGGGGAGGGGGGTTTATTTTCTATCGGAAGTTTGGCGAGTAGGATTGATAGCTATTCACCAGCTACCGAATGTTCCAGAAACGATGTGGTTGCGGATTTTAGGTAAGGGTAAGGTACAACAAGGGGCGATCGCGGAATTAACAAGATTGCCTGTTGATAGTCCCCTACGAGCTAGTACGCTAGAATTATTGTACAACCTGCAAGCGAATCTGCAAGTAAATTTAGCAGCTAGTGCCCCAGGAAATCAGGAAGATAAGGAGTTAGTTATGGCGCTCGTACCTCTGTTACAACAAAAAATAGATGAGGCCACACAACAAGGAAGAGAAGAAGGAAGAGAAGAAGGAAGAGAAGAAGCACAGCGGTTGATTTTGCAGAACTTTCTGCAAGTCAGATTTGGGGAGTTAGACGCTAAGACAATTGCCTTTTTTTCCTCTGTCTCGGCTTTACCTGTTGGTGAATTCACTATGTTGTTAGTGCAATTATCCACATTGCCAATCGCCCAAGCAGATAGACAGCAAGTACAAACTTTAATCGCCGAAAATGTCTTGAGAAAGCGCTTTGGTCAATTAGAAGTAAACATTGTCAATCTCATCCCAAATTTGCTCGCATTGTCTACCGAAAATTTATCGCTATTGCTGTCACAACTGCCGGATTTGTCAATAGAAGAACTAATTGCTAGAATAGAAAACTCTTCCGTTTGAGTAAAAAAAGAGCGATTAAGCTCGATCGAGTTCTTGTGGAAAGTAGGGGTTGGGCGTCCCGCCCGCCAGAAAACACAATTTAGATGCGGGACAAATTATAACTAATCCAACTCCCTCCTTCCTTCCAAAGCACGAGCCAATGTAACTTCATCGGCATATTCCAAATCTCCCCCCATCGGCAAACCAAAAGCTATGCGCGTCACTAGGGTAAAAGGTTTTAATAAGTGACCGATATAAAGAGTAGTAGTTTCGCCTTCCACGCTGGGACTAATAGCAATAATTACTTCCTTAACCTTTTGCTGGCTGACGCGCCGCACTAACGGTTGAATGTTCAATTGTTCGGGGCCAATTCCATCCATCGGTGAGATAACGCCGCCAACAACGTGATATTTACCCATATATTCCCGCGTTTTTTCTAAAGCGATTACGTCGCGGGATTCTGACACTACACAAATGGTATGAGTGTCGCGGTTGGTATTGCGGCAAATTTCGCAAACAGGGTCAGCAGATAAGTGAAAGCATACTTGGCAAAAACCTACTTGCTGTTTGGCATCAATCAAAGATTTAGCTAGGGCTTGCACTTCTTCTTCCGGCCTCTTCAAAATATGTAAAGCGAGCCGCTGGGCTGTTTTTGGGCCGACTCCCGGCAAGCGCTGCAATTGTTCGATTAAACGAGCTAAAGGTCGAGTGTACATTAAAAATTGGCGGTAATTGGTAATATCATTTCTGGTTGATTCGCGACAAGATAATTTGTGCGATGTAGGGGCGGGTTTTACAAACCATCTATGTTTAAAACTAAGTATATCATAAACCTGTCCCGCCCATACACTGAGGAATATTGACTACTTTACCCTCCACTAATTTTAGCTTTGTAGCCTAACTTTGTGATAATTTCTAGTAGCTTTTGCTTGTGTTCGCCTTGAATTTCGATTTCATTATCTTTGACTGTGCCGCCAGTACCGCATTGAGCTTTTAGCTGCTTGGCTAAAGTTGCTAATGTTTCGGGTTTTTCCTGAAAGCCGCTGATGACTGTAACTGTTTTGCCGCCGCGTCCTTTTCGGGATGCTTCGATTTTGAGGTTTTGTTGATTGGGGGGAACTTCGGCAACTCCCCGTTGGAGGGCGGCCGAGTTGTCAACGTTGCCAAACTCGGAGTAAACTATTCGTTTGCCCTCGGTTGTTTTGCTGTCAGAATCTTTGCGTTTGGATGCTGCCATAGGTTAAGATGCTTGAACTTTTTTTACTGGTATTTCTAGTTTTAGCGGAGTGGGTGTAAGGTGGCGATCGCTCGTTTAGACTCTGATATTATACCTATTGTATTAGCCCATCAAGGGTTCAGGGAATTATTAAGTGTCTTATTATTATCGATCGCTTTTGAGTGTTGCGGGTAAAGGCGATCGCTCTTGAATCGGATAGCGACGTTGGGCGATCGTTTGTGTTAACGTTAAACTGCGATCGCCTGGTGCCGGATGAGTCGATAACAAAGCAATATCTAAACGAGATTGTCGCGCTAATCGCTGGAAAAAGTCGGCTGCGCCTGCTGCGTGCCCGTAATGGGAAACCAGGAGTTGTAAGCCAAATTCATCGGCTTGGGCTTCCTGATTGCGAGAAAATTGGGCTTTGCTTAAATTGGAAGCGATCGCAGCGCCAACATTCAGCAACCCACCTCCATCGCCTGCGAACACCCCTACCACAAATTGTAGCGCCAATCCCCGCCCAATTCCCCGCAAATGATCGCGATGGGCGAAATGACCCAACTCATGACCTAAGATCATCATCAACTCGTTTTCCGATTCCAATTGCTGTATTAAACCCCGATAAACAATAATTGTATCTCCAGGTAAGGCTAGCGCGTTTACAGTATCATCGGGAATGTAAAGTAGGCGATAATTGCGATCGATATTTTTTTGTTTAGGTAATTTAGTTTCCAGGCGATTCAGGAGTTGATTCAGGGTATCTTGTGCTGGAGAAGAGCTCGCAAGACGTTCGTAAGCTGGGATAACTAACCCCCCCAAACGCTGTTCGAGTTCGGGGGGAATTAATAAAATTAGCCCATCTACCAGTTGGATGCTTCCCCAAAGCAATAAACAGACTAATGCTAAAAAAATCCCGAATAGGGTTAGCAGTTGTCTGTTACTTGTGGGTGGATTGCGATCGCTCATAAGGTTTTTCAATTGTATGATGGTATAATGCGTTGTGATAATTTAACGCATCCTACAACTTATATAAAAGCACCGAACTAATTGTTCTTTGTCGGTCGGAAGGGATTTAAAAAATTAATCAGAGGAAACAGGTTGCGAGACTGTATCCACAGTTTACCCTCTCCACTGAAACGACAAACTAAGCCTTCTCCACCTAAAATTCCCGTCCTCAAGTTTGTCCAGGATAGCCCCCCCATAACTTCAACATTATACTTCAGCGTATCCTCAAAGGCGACAATATAACTGGTATCGACGATATAACTTCCATTGACTGGAATTTCCAGGATGGCGCCATAGGAATTAAACCAGATATCGCCTTCTCCAGTTGCTTTCAGAAAAAACAGAGATTCGCCACTAAAGAAACCTTTTAAACCCTGAAATTTACTATCAAGGTCTACAGTAGAACTCGATGCCACAAACGCAGAAGATTGCAGCATCAAGCTATTTCCCTTGAGGTGATAATGTTGAATATCGCCCGGAAGTCCAGGGGAAATGTAAAGTGTTCCAGAACGTTCGGGTGCAGTAAATTCGCTGATAAACAAAGACTCACCTGTTAACATTCGCGTGAGGCCTTTCATTAAACCTCCTTTGACTTTTGATTTCAGGGTGATGTGACTATCCATCGCTGCCATGCCAGAAGATTCTACCAACACCGTTTTGTTGGCAGGAATTTTGAGTTTTAGTTGGGCATATGATGGAGAATGCTCGATTGTATATGAGATATTGCTAGGCATATAAGTTGACAGTTGATAGGTGGCAGTTGGTAGTTGATGGTTGAGAGTTGGGAGTTGACAGTTGATGGTTGAGAGTTGAAAGTTGACAATAAACAGAGAATAGGTAATAAGAACTTTATCGGTCTCCTTTTTGTTCCATTCTCTTCGTCTTCCTCTCTTGCTACCTCGGAGGTAAACGAGTGCCGACGGCTTGACCGAATGCTAGGGCATTGTGGGTTTGACAGAACAGGCGACCGTTGCCTTTAAAGCGACAAACTAAACCTTCTCCGCCGAGAAATGCACTCAACCAACTACTTCCGGGAGGTTTGGTAATTTCAAACTTTAAAGTTTTCTCAAAGGCGACAATATGACCTGTATCAACAATGTATTCTCCTTTGACAGGAACTTCGTAAATTGCGCCGAAGGAACTCAATAGTACGTCTCCACGACCGCCCATATCCAGCCAGAAGATACTTTCTCCAGAAAACAGCGATTTGAAGCCTTGAAAACCCAAGTCAATATTGACATCTGATGTGCTAGCTAAATAAGAACCTGCTTGTACTACTAAACCACTTGCGCCCATTTTATAGTGCAGCATATCGCCCAACATTTTGGGCGCTAAAAATAGTGTATTTTCCGGTGTGGGCGAGCGAAATACACTTAAAAATAGCGACTCTCCCCCAATCATTCGTTTGAGTCCGCCGAGAATACCGCCACCTTTGCCTTGGCGCAATGTCGTACTTGCTTGTAGATAGCCACTCATTGCCACCATTGCACCTGCCTCGGCAACGATTTCTTCACCTGTATTTAGGGTAACACGGGCGATCGTGCTGTCGGGTTGTTGTAAAAGTTCGATGTTCATATTCGGTAGTAGGTAATGGGTATATTCGCTCGCAACTCAAACTTTACTCGACAAAAATTGAACTAAACCATCGATACTTCTGGATTGCAAGTAAATTGTTCCCTTGCCCGTGACTTTATTCACAAACCCTTCCCCGGATGTAATCGAACCTAATAATCCGCCTGCCATTTTTACCGACATTTTCATTCCCGACTCATAAGCTACTAAATGCCCTGTATCGACAATAAAGTCACCATTAATTTTCTTGCGAGTCAAACCACCATAGGCGCCAAAAAATACCGTTCCCTGTCCGCTGGCTTGCAATTTAAATAAGCCTTCTCCCGAAAACCAACTTGCCAATCCAGCCCAGCGCACGCCTAATTTGATATCGGGGGTACTGGCAATATAAGCACCGGGTTGAAAGCACAGGTTATTTTCGTAGACTTGAGCTTCGGCAATATCTCCGATTGTCGATTGAGAAAGAACGACTTGGAGAGACTGCCGTGTTGGATTTGTAAATCGATTGACGAACAGTGATTCACCACCAAAAAACTTTTTCAATACACCTGACAAAAAACCTCCATTAAATTCTGTTTTCATGGTGAGTGCTGCATCCATTGCTATCATCGCTCCTGATTCAGCAATAATGCTTTCTCCCGGTTCGAGGGTAAGAAAAATTGTGGCAAAGGAAGGTTTATAACGAATGTCGATATCCACGATTTTGGTTTCCTGTTTTGTAACAATAACTGAAACAAGTGAAATCTGCTAATGGTTGCTCAATTTAACCTATAATTTGCTGGAAGGAGCGCCCCGATGGAACACTGCGAACAATAATTTTTATATTACCCGTCGCCATCTATGGAGATGGATTTGGGGTTTAGGTTATTGAGTTTTATCAGTAGACCGGGATGAAAGAGTACAATTGTAGGTCTATGCTTTTATTTTACTAGGATTGAATGAGCAAGCTGTTGCGTTCTTCAATAAATGTAACATATCGCACAAGTATGACGAGATGAGTTTACTGCAATCATTATGCTAAAATTATAACTTTGCTATAAATATTTAAATTAAAAAGGTGGAAAATCTGGTTTTAGAGTCGATAATTGGCCGTTCGACCGGCGCTAGTGAGAATGCTATAAGCATGGTTAACGATGACCGAAATCTCCTGGCAATTAACAATATTATGGTGGCATGGCCCTAAGTCAGTAGACTTGAATTTTAAAAATAATTATGCATCAGATCGGCGCCAAGTCCGAAAATTTGTTTGATGGAAAAGACTTTTTCAATAAGTCTAGTCTGTGAAGTGAACCTTTCCGGGCGAGGTTTAGGCATCCTGCGGTACGGTTGGGGAGGATGTCAAAATCAAATTTGTTCGATCGCCTCAAGTCCCCAAGCAATTTGGTACGATCGACTAAGCGCGCGATCGACACGCCCGCCTCTAGCTTACCCGCCAATCTAAAAAATCTAAAATCTAAAATCTAAAATCAAATGACAGTCACCCCCCTGCATCTCACCACCGAAACCAGCGCCCAACGCCCAGACTCCCTCGGCAGATTCGGCAAATTCGGCGGCAAATACGTCCCCGAAACCCTGATGCCCGCTTTATTTGAACTAGAAGCCGCTTTCCACAAATACCGCAGCGAACCGGAATTTCAACAGCAACTCCAACAATTGCTCAAAGATTATGTCGGCCGCCCCAGCCCTTTGTATTTTGCCGAACGCCTCACCGAACACTACGCTAAAGCAGACGGAACTGGCCCGCAAATTTACCTCAAACGCGAAGATTTAAACCACACCGGTGCTCACAAAATCAACAACGCTTTAGCTCAAGCATTGTTAGCAAAACGCATGGGCAAAAAGCGCGTAATTGCTGAAACTGGTGCCGGTCAACACGGCGTTGCTACTGCCACAGTTTGCGCTCGTTTTGGTATAGAATGCGTTGTCTACATGGGCGTTCACGACATGGAAAGACAGGCTTTAAATGTGTTTAGAATGCGCTTGATGGGAGCCGAAGTGCGGCCGGTGGCTGCAGGTACGGGAACGCTGAAAGATGCGACTTCGGAAGCGATTCGCGACTGGGTGACAAATGTCGAAACAACTCATTACATTCTCGGTTCCGTAGCGGGCCCGCATCCTTACCCGATGATGGTACGCGATTTCCATGCGGTAATCGGTGAAGAAACGCGGGCTCAGTGTCAGGAAAAGTGGGGCGGTTTGCCGGATATTTTATTAGCTTGCGTCGGCGGCGGTTCTAATGCAATGGGTCTTTTCCACGAGTTTGTTGGGGAAGAAACTGTCAGATTGATTGGTATTGAAGCGGCGGGGGAAGGTGTGGAGACGGATAAGCACGCTGCTACTTTGACTAAAGGAAGTGTTGGAGTTCTGCACGGGGCAATGAGTTATTTGCTGCAAGATAATGAAGGTCAAGTGATTGAGCCACATTCTATTAGTGCGGGTTTGGATTATCCGGGTGTGGGGCCGGAACACAGTTATTTGAAGGATGCGGGCAGGGCTGAATATTATAGCGTAACTGATGCAGAAGCGCTGGAAGCATTTCAGCGACTTTCGCAGTTGGAGGGGATTATTCCGGCTTTGGAAACTTCTCACGCGATCGCCTATTTGGAGACTCTGTGCCCTCAGCTAACAGGCAAGCCGCGCATTGTGCTTAACTGTTCGGGACGCGGCGACAAAGACGTGAACACTGTGGCAAAAGTTCTGAATATCTAGTTTGGCGGAATGTGGCGCGATCGCTCTGTAGGAATTGGTAACAATTAATTGGTGTTAACTTAAGACTAAAATCCTTTGTATCTCTCGTTTGTATCGAAGTCTAGATCCCCCCTAGCCCCCTTAATAAGGGGGGGACTGGAAGCGTTCAAAGTCAACCCCTACTCCCCTTATTAAGGGGGAGTAGGGGGTATGCGAGGGGGATCTAGAGGCTCATCCTCAGACGGTATACTCATACTACTTTTGGCATTAAGTTGACACTAATGGTAACAATTAACTTTATTTCTCGTTTGATTTCATGTCCAAAGGTTTGATTTCGATTTGCTTGGGATTGTTGACAATCCTGCCAAAGTGTGACACTTCCATTCCTACGCGATCGCTGCCACAAACTCCCATGAATACTAATGTTGCTTCGAGTGCTATTACTGACTTAGAAAAAGCGGTTAACCAACAGATAAATCAATACCGAGCATCTAAAAAGTTGCCGCCGCTGAGTGTCGATTCGCGAATCACTCAGATAGCAAGAATTCACAGCGAAAATATGGCTAACGGTAAAGTACGTTTCAGCCACGATGGATTTGAAGGGCGGGCGAAAGCAATTACGATTCCTTATCAAAGTGTAGCTGAAAATCTTGCTTACAATATGGGCTACAGCGATCCGGTACGCAACGCTGTTGAGGGTTGGATTAAAAGTGAGGGCCACCGCAAGAATATGGAGGGTCAGTTTAATGTGACCGGTATTGGGGTTGCGAAAAATGCCAAAGGCGAGTATTATTTTACTCAGCTTTTTGTTCGCAGTCGGTAAGCGGGAGGAAGGCACGACACGGATTCGGACACGGATACACGGATTAATTATCGAGTGTGACGTAGATGCTGAAGTTAGAAGGAAGAGGGAAGAGGGAAGAAGGCAGTCAACAGTCAACAGTCAACAGTCAACAGTCAACAGTTACCAATAATGGAATTTGCAGATTTTCAAGTGTGCGATCGCGATCTTCCCGATTCTCTCTTATCTTATTATTTGACAGCAGAGGCGATCGCCGTTGATACGGAAACAATGGGTTTGCTACCCTGGCGCGATCGCTTGTGTTTGGTGCAGTTGTGCAATCCAGAAGGTAAAGTTGCAGTGGTGCGGATTGCCAAAGATCAGACAGCAGCACCGAATTTAAAGAAGCTAATGGAAGCTGAAAGTATTGAGAAAGTATTTCATTTTGCGCGCTTCGATCTGGCAACAATGCGTTACAATTTAAGTATTGACGTTGCACCAGTTTTCTGCACCAAGCTAGCTAGTAAACTTGCTAGAACTTATACCCACAAACACGGATTGAAAGAATTAATTTTAGAACTTGAAAAGGTAGAATTAAATAAAACATCTCAAAGTTCCGATTGGGGAAATGCGACTAATCTTTCTGACGATCAACTAAATTATGCTGCTAATGATGTCCGCTATTTGCTGAGCGCTAAACAAAAGTTGACTGCTATGTTGCAGCGAGAAGAACGCTGGGAAATTGCACAGCAATGTTTTCAGTGTTTGCCCGTTTTTGTGAGTTTGGATTTATTGCAGTACAAGGATGTTTTTGAGCATGGCTAATACCATTTTAGATTTTAGATTTTAGATTTTAGATGGGGAATGACAGATGAGTACCAGGGTTTAGAGCACGGGCATACAGTTGCATTCTTTTTTGGAACTTGTATAATATTGTATCCTATTATGTCCGATCGATTGACCATAATATCCCGGCCGGGCGGGTTTTTGAGATTGTCAATTATTGGCAGATATTATTGGTTAACCCGCCCCTACCTGATTTCGGGCGAAGCGAAGCGAAGGGAATCGACCGGACTAGATATCACCTGGCAGAACTGCCATCAAATTGTTTTGTAGTGAAAACTTGAGTTATGATAAAACTCGCTTGGACTTGAGTCCTCACTACAAACGTAATTATTATTATTTCACCGGACTTGATGTGATATCAAATCCGGTAGCATCGGAAATATTCCTCTCTGTATTCTCTCCCTCTGCGTTCTCTGCGCCCTCTGCGGTTAAATCATTCCGATACAACCGGAAACGATATGAGTAAAAAAAAAATTCAAAACAGTGATCTCTTGCTAAGTAGGGCTGCTAGGGATTGTGTTCGTGCATCAAAGCTTCAATTTGGTCATCCACATTTCTAATCACCTGTTCCAAAGCGGGCAACCCCTCTAAAGGCACAGGAGAAAGCCGAGTTCGATCGCGAATTTGATTCACTTTCCGCTGCAATTCTTCTGCCAGCCGCAGCGCGTCGCGACTCAAAGTAGACAACTGCTGCTGCTGGTAAAACCTCAAAGCAGCCCCCCGCAAAACTTGCAGGGTGGCTTCTTCCTTGCCACCCACCGTCATTACCCGCAAGCGCAACAGCAAATGAGTGTTTTGATATATGCGCTCAACTTCGACTTGTTTGGGCTGTTCCACCGGGCAAACAGGCATATCTGTCAGCCGCTTCAACTCGTCGATGACCTCTTGGAAAAGGACGATATCGATACCTTCGAGCATCGATTTCAAAACGCCGTCTTGACTCCAAAGAATCCGGCCTTGGGACTGATGCCGCTCAAAAAACAGGCGGCCGATACCCTCTCGCAGCACTCTACCAAGCAATTCTTCCAGCAGTTGGGGCGCGGGCAAAGTTGCCAAAACTTCGACTGGGCTTGACAAGTGCAAGGCCTCGACATTCAAAACCGATAGCTGTGTCGGTGTCGGGGGAACCTCGGCGCCAGCAGGTTTAAACTGCTCATGATCGGGCATCGAGGGTTCTGGCACAGACAGCAGCGTTTCTGCTTTGGGGCGTGAAATTGCTGGTGCGGGATTTTTGGGTGTTGGGGCTGCTGCGGTTTCTGTCTGGCTGGGTTCTCGAAGCTGGCTCCCGTGCAGCAAGTAAGCTGAGAGCATCGAGCGCTGAGTTTCCGACGCAATTGGCTCTGTTGTGACTGAGCAATTCATGTAAGCTAAAATCCGCTGCACGTAGTCCAAGGCGGAGTCATCTTTGGCATCGACTACGCCCAGTTTAAACAGATTACCTTCTAGAGATAAAGGCAAAACTTGATAATAAAGGCAAGCTTCAAAGGGGACAACTGTGTCGATTAGTTGAAATATTCGATCGGAGTCCATTGTAGCTGCCGAGTCTGTTGAAGATGTATGTACCATTAGCTGCTTTGTAGTTGGAAGCGCGATCGAGCGCGACGCACCAACCTGATGCGATAAAATTAAACGCTGCAACTTCCTGCTACGGAGGAATTGGCCTAACAACCGGAAGCTTTTATTAAAGAAAAATCCTTAGTCCCAGAATTTTCTCTCTTATGTATTGCAGCCTCAAATTCTACCAAAAGATTGAGAACTAGATGATGACTAGCGCAGTCTAGACCCACTATCATCGATCGCCCCAGATTGATGCCCGTGGCTGGCAACAATAGAATTATGTCTTTAATGCACAAGTATTAGAGATGCACCACAACCGATGATTTACGGGCCACCGCTGAATTTAGGATTGGTTAAGAAATCCTGAAAAGTCGATCGTGCTGCTAGTATCTTACCTCAGAGAGTTGACTGCGATCGTCTCCGATCGCGATCGTCAGGGCAGCGCTACGATATCCCGATCGATCTAACCTGATTTGATACAAGGGGCATCGCGCGGTTTTCCACGGGGAAACTCGCAGTAATCTGTGGCTGTGAGGGAATTGATTTGTAGCGCGGATTCTGAAAAATGCTACCGCCAATTAACAATTAGCAATTGCCCGCCACCCATTACCAATCTACTCGTTGCGGAGGGATTGAGCTGCTAAATAGAGTTTGCTCCACTCGCCGATGACTTGATTGGTTTTCAGCTTTAATTCAGATGCGATCGTCTCTACACTTTTCCCTGCTTTCAGCGATTCTAGCAACTGCCGCTGCACCGGTGTGAGGTCTTGTAAATATTGCTGCCACTGAGCGGGAGTCAAGCCCAAACTGTGTTCTTGGAGCGAAGTTTCCAGCCAGTTGGCGACTAATTCCGGTGCTTGTTTGACCGCAAAAACCCGAATCGCGTGGTAACTGACTTTTTCTCGCAAGCGGTAAATTTGCTTGATAGGAACCTTCAACTCCTCGGCAATTGCCTCTTGGGAACGACCTTGCAGGTAAAGCTGCAACCACCGGGAAGCCAGCGGATCGACTTCAGCGGCCAAGTAATTCTCAAATTCTTGTTGGACAATCTGCCGCTGAGTTTGCTGCTCTTCCCAAGCTTGATTTTCTCGATACTCGGACATCGCCTGTTCGTCTAGCAGGCTAAGCGGTTCGTCTGTATCGTCGGGTAGAACCTGTTCCGACACCAGCCGCACCCAGTCTCCCGCAGGCACCTGCGTCAACCCGCCGCGCTGGGCACGTCGCAGGTAGTTGACAAAACGGTACACCAGCAGCGGCTGGTTGCGGATCGGCCGCAAGCAGTATTCTTCTGTACTCGCTAGCAGCAAAGCATTTCGCAGGCGTCTGTCTGAGGTGCATTCGGCAATCCAGGCGACTTGCTGCTGCAGGTAGCGATCGGAATTGAGCATTTCCTGAATCACTTCTTGTAGTACCTCCACCGCACTCCGCTGTCTGTCGCGACTCAGGGAAACCCACGCTTGGATTTTTTGCCGGAGCACAACCAAACCGCCGAGCCGCCCGATCAAATTGCGGTAAGCTTTTTCTGGCGGTACTCCCAGATACCGAGAAATCAAAATTCGATATAAAAAGTCGATCGCCCCAGAGGCGACAGACAATTGAGTTGGGCTAAGAGTGTCAAATCTTTCGGGCTTGTCTCCCAACAGCCAGCGGACAACACTCTCGCGAGTGCTAGAACTCTCCTGCGGGCAATCTTTTTCGAGTCGAGACTTCCAATCTTGTCCTAGTCTTTCCGCCAAGGTCATGGGCTGTCGAGAATATTGTCTTTCACCCCCGATTTTACGTGGTATCCTGGATTTTTGAGTATTTTTCAGATATACGATCGCGCGATCGGATAAATTACCTTAAATTACCCTAAACAAAATTCCATTACGGTGCGATATGCCTAACTTTTTATTAGAACTCGGTACGGAAGAATTGCCCGCATCTTTTGTCGCAGGCAGCGCCCAGCAGTGGCAGCGACTTGTACCTGCAACGCTGGCAGAAGAATCCTTGACAAATGACTCTATTAATGTATACGCTACTCCGAGGCGTTTGGCCGTTCTCGTGAAAGGACTGCCAGTTCAGCAATTAGATAGAGAAGAAGAGGTAAAAGGGCCGCCGGCAAGTTCGGCTTTTAAGGATGGCAAACCGACGAAAGCAGCCGAAGGTTTTGCGAAAAAGCAGGGCGTAGAAATTGATGCTTTGGAAGTTCGCGCTACCGATAAAGGCGATTTTGTATTTGTACTCAAAAAGATTCCGGGGCGGATGACAGCGGATATTTTGACAGAACTTGTGCCGCAGTGGATTAATAAGTTAGAAGGCAAAAGATTTATGCGGTGGGCCGACGGAGATTTGAAGTTTCCGCGCCCGATTCGATCGCTAGTGGCACTGTTAGATGATACTGTACTGCCAATTACATTGGTCAGCGGTTCGGATACGGTCAAGAGCGATCGAATTTCCCAAGGACACCGGGTGTTACATCCGCAGCCTGTCTCGATTCCGCAAGCCGAGGATTATGTCGAGTGTCTGCGGGCTGCTTGCGTGGAGGTCGATAGAACCCAGCGCAAAAATCAAATTAAAGCACAAGTAGAAGCCGCAGCGACAAAACAAGGCGGTTACGCCGACATTACCGAAGATTTGTTAGAAGAAGTCACCGACTTAGTAGAATGGCCGAACGCAGTTGTCGGCAAATTTGACGAGGAATTTTTGATATTGCCGCCGGAAGTAATCACCACAATTATTGTTACAAACCAGCGGTATTTTCCCATCCTCAAAAGCCCAGATTATCCCGAACTTCTGCCCTATTTCATTACAATTTCCAACGGATCTCCGGCTAAAGCCGCGATTATTGCCGCCGGTAACGAGCGAGTAGTGCGGGCAAGATTGGCAGACGGTCAGTTTTTCTACAAAGCAGACTTGGTAAAGCCTCTAGAGGATTATTTGCCCAAGTTGGAAAAAGTTACTTTCCAGGAAGATTTGGGGACAGTGCGCGCAAAGGTCGATCGGCTGTGCAAGATTGCCAGTTTAATTGTCAATCAACTGCAAATCACAGAGGAAGAGCAAGCTGATGTAGCCAGAGCAGCCTTACTTTGCAAAGCCGACCTTGTAACCCAAATGGTTTACGAACTTCCCGAAATGCAAGGAATCATGGGGCAGAAATACGCCTTAGCAAGTGGCGAATCGGAACAAGTAGCCACAGCGATTTTTGAACATTATTTGCCCAAAGGTGCGGGCGACAATTTGCCCCAAAGTCTCACAGGTCAAGTTGTCGCAATAGCCGACAAATTAGATACATTAGTCAGCATCTTCGGCTTGGGAATGTTGCCGACTGGTTCATCCGATCCCTTCGCCTTGCGCCGCGCAGCCAATGCAATAACTAACATTATTTGGGCGGCTCAGTTGCCAGTCAACTTGCATCAGTTGCTCGCACAAGTTGTTGCCGAATTTACCGCAGCGCGCCCGGAAACACCGGCGGAGTTGCTGGCTCAGTTATACGAGTTTTTCTTGCAAAGAATTCGGACTTTGTTGCAAGAAGAAAAAAATGTAGATTACGATTTGGTAAATGCAGTTTTGGGAGAAAACGACCCCGAATATACTGAACGAGCATTGAGAGATTTGTTGGACGCGCTGGAAAGAGCGCTTTTTCTGCAAGAAATCCGCAACAACCAGACTTTGGATCTAATTTACGAAACAGTCAATCGTTCAACTCGTTTGGCGGCTCAAGGTGATTTGGATAAAGTAGAATTGGAACCGAAAGCGGCGGTGAAAGCGGAGTTATTTCAAAAGTCGTCTGAACAAGCTTTTTACGATGCAGTCGTGCAGTTAGTGCCGCAAACGCTGCTATGCAAACAAACTCGGGATTACCAGCAGTTAGTAGATAGTTTGACTGAGATTGCTCCGACTGTCAGCAACTTTTTCGACGGGCCAGAAAGCGTTTTGGTGATGGATTCTGACCCGGAAATTAAGCAAAATCGGTTGAATTTACTGGGTTTGCTGCGGAATCACGCGCGGGTGTTGGCTGACTTTGGGGCGATCGTCAAAAGTTAGAATTGACAAGATTTGAGTCCGCCGGGGATTGAAAACCTCCGCTTCAGTCCGCCGGGGGTTGAAACCCCCGTCTCAAAGCGAAAGTCCTCTTAAGAGGACTGAAACCCACACATATTAGACTTTTCAGTCAGTTTTAACTCCTATGTTGCACCATTCTCAAATAGCCTTTTGTGAACAGGCTTTCCGGCCTGTTCCACAAGAAAATTTATCTTTTGTGGAACAGGCCGGAAAGCCTGTTGCTGACAATGGTGCAATATCTCAGTTTTAACTGACTTTTAACTGGTTTCCAGGCTCTGCCTGGGAACCCATATCCAGAGGCTCTGCCTCGCTCTTGAAAAGGGAAGATATGAACAATGAATGAGAAACAACTGATTCGTAAATGGGCGCAAATGTCAAACGCCAGTTTCTGGCTAGCGCCACTCGTTGTTACCATATACTATCTAGTAAATAAAGAAAACCCTCTGATCAAGGAGATATATTTATTTGGAATGGTGGCGCTTACTGGGGCCGGATCATCATATCAGCTTCGCTGTTTATCCAGAGAGATTGTCCGGTTAGAAGAAAAAATTGAACAACTTGAAAGACGCACTCCTTGAAAAACTCAAAAAAAGGTCGATCGAAATCACAAAAGAGGACACAGCAGTGCCGTTTCCCTA
Organism: Microcoleus sp. D2_18a_D3; assembly: GCF_036702455.1. Taxonomy (NCBI): domain Bacteria; kingdom Bacillati; phylum Cyanobacteriota; class Cyanophyceae; order Oscillatoriales; family Microcoleaceae; genus Microcoleus; species Microcoleus sp. D2_18a_D3. The sequence continues at coordinate 86,675 of NZ_JAUBTK010000015.1, read as the reverse complement.
CGAATTAGGACACGGCAGTGCGGTTGCCCTACAAATAAATATCGCGTGCGATCGCTCTCTTAAAAAATAAGCAAAATGGCCAATAGTCAATAACCAATTCAAGGTTAAAATATAAACTTATAAAACCAGGGAAATTCGCTCCATCACACACACAACTTATGCCGATCGCTCATATCATTGGACTAGGAAAATCAGGAATTGCCGCCGCCAGACTGCTCAAACGCGAAGGATGGGAAGTAACGCTGAGCGATCGCTCATCTTCCCCAAACTTGCTCGAACAACAACAGGAATTCGCTAACGAAGGAATTCATGTGGAGTTAGGTAAATCTTTTGAACCAGTCGAATCTATAGAATTAATAGTAGTGAGTCCGGGCGTTCCCTGGGACAGTCCAGCATTAGTGCGCGCCAGAGAGTTAGGCATTGAAACAATCGGAGAAATGGCTCTCGCGTGGCGTTACCTCAAATCTCCTTGGGTGGGAATTACTGGCACTAACGGCAAAACTACTACTACTGCTTTAATTGCTGCTATTTTTGCCGAGGCCGGGCTTTACGCTCCCGCTTGCGGCAATATTGGCTATGCTGCGTGTGAATTAGCTTTAGCCGAAAAACAGCCGGATTGGGTAATCGCAGAAATCAGCAGCTATCAGATAGAATCCTCGCCGTTTGTAGCGCCACGCATCGGAGTTTTGACGACTTTGACGCCGGATCACCTCAGCCGCCACAAAACTTTAGAAAATTACTACAACATTAAAGCGCATTTGCTGAAAAAGTCGGAATTGCAAGTAATTAACGGCGACGATCCTTGTTTGCGGCAGCAAGGAGTTGACGTTTGGCCCGATGCGTGTTGGACGAGTGTCAAAGGTAAAAAAGATTTGTTGGGAAATACAGATTTTGGAGCCTATATTCAAGATGGTTGGGTAATCGCTCAAAGCGAGAAAATTCTGCCTGCTGATTCTTTGCGGATGGTGGGAGAACACAATTTGCAGAATTTGTTAATGGCGGTGGCGGCAGCTAATTTGGCGGGGATAGATAAAAGTGCGATCGCCCGGGCGATCGCTAAATTCCCCGGAGTTTCGCACCGCCTCGAACACATCTGCACTTGGGAAGGCATAGATTTCATCAACGACAGCAAAGCTACTAATTATGACGCCGCCCAAGTCGGGTTAGCTTCTGTTAGCGCACCAGCGATTTTAATTGCGGGCGGTGACGCCAAAGAAGGGGACGATCGCGCTTGGATTGATACAATCAAGGCAAAAGCTGCTGCGGTGTTGCTAATTGGGGATGCAGCGAGTCTTTTTGCCGATCGGCTCGCACAAGCAAATTACAACGCTTGGGAAATTGTCGAAACAATGGAAAGAGCAATCCCGCGAGCAGCAGAATTAGGCAAACAGAACAACGTTAAAGTAGTGCTGCTTTCTCCAGCCTGTGCTAGCTTCGATCAATACCAAAACTTCGAGCAACGGGGCGATCATTTCCGCCAACTATGCCTCGAATCCCTAGTTTAGATATGTCATTGTTCGCTGTGTACAAATTAAGATTGTTATACACAGCGAACACTAACAAAATTCAATCTGCGTTCATCCGCGTCTATCGGCTTACATCTACGGTTAAAAATTAAAACCTCTGATTTCCACCAATCTACTTTAACTAACAGTTTTCCAAACAGTCTTAATCCTATCCTGTTGTTCCCATTCTAGCTCATAAAAAACTAGCATCATTTCCTCATGAGTATAATCAATAATGATGACCGCCAAATGAGCAGCGGTTTCCGCTTCCAGCAGGGCTGTTTTTAACTTTGCCATTGCCTCTTTATCCATTAGCACTAAACTTTGAATATTGACCTCACTTTCATTTTAATTGTGTCTGCAAATGTCTTTTAATTTGGTCTGAAAATCAGCAATCTGAGCAGCACTTATTGTATCAGAATGCGGCGAGGAGATTTTAAATTCTTCGCTGCAAAGCTGAGAGAGCAATTTTTCATCAATCTCCAGAATCCGGTCTTCGGAAGCGACATTTTTTTGCAACAAAGTTGCGATTTCTCTTTCCAGTTGGCGATAGCCTTGCTGAAAAAAATCTTGAGAGTTAGAACGAAACAAACCGCTATTGACTTGCTGAATTTGGCTAGGTGTCAGCGATTGAGCCGAGACAGCAGCCGGAAATCCCAAAGATGCTGCTAGCCACCAGCTAGAAATTATCTGTTTGAGAATGCTGTTCATCACTGTCGGGAGGATTTTTTACCTCAATTGGTTTCTCGTCTTCTGACTCGCTTGCTAATTCATCTTCTCGTTCAAGTTTTTCTTGCCACTCGACAAGCTGCTGAAAAAGTTTCGGGTTAATTTCAAATACGGGTTTGTTGGTTTCTGACATATTTACTCCTAACATTTATTACATTTAACTGGTTCCCAGGCAGAGCCTGGAAACGAGTAGAAAAACAATTATGTCGATCGGAAGCTACGCTCAAACCTTCAGCAGCGACATAATTATGCCTGTTAAGGAACCACCAAGCAAAGCTAAAGTAGCTAAGGTACTAATGCCAAATCCTGCCGCTCTTTTTTCAGCAGCTTGATAGTAACCCCAAGCAAACAAAATGCGTCCAACTATCCAAACTGCGCCGATACCAGCCCCCCAAATTGGGCTGATAAATTGCGAGAACAGCCACAGCGAGGGCAAAAATAGAATCATTTGCTCTAAGGTATTTTGCTGAACTCGCACCACTCGCTCAAAGTCTGGGTTTCCTGTCATCTGCGGGGGAGAAACTTTGTGTTTGAATCTAGCTCTGCCGACGTTGATGGTAACAACGAAGTAGAGAATTAATGCTGAAACAGTAATTAGACTAGGCCAAAGTGTCGCGTTTGCTTCTGCGAGCATGATTCGGTATTATTGGGGTGGAGTATATATCTTGATTATAAATCAATTATTGCCGATCGCGTCATTCATCGCCCTCCCGTCATTCAAAGCGGGGGATGTGATGCAACTGCTGGGTATTAGTGGCGCGGCAATTACTTTAAAGTTCCGGGACATCCTCGAAAACTTGCTGGCTCGGATTTTGATTCTTTTGCTCGCACCTGCATACGGATACAAGCCCCCGACTCTTGTGGTGAGCAGCCCAAATTTTAGACTTTTGTTCAAGTTCCCAGATTCATCAGTGGAGTAAATCTAAAATCTAGAATTTAAAATCGGTGGAGTCAATCAAAAATCAAAAATCAAAAATCAAAAATCAAAAATCGACGGGGCAGCCCAAAATTTTAGACTTTTGTTCAAGATCCCAGATTCATCAGTGGAGTAAATCTAAAATCTAAAATCAGTGGAGTAAATTTAAAATCACAAATCAAAAATCAAAAATCGTTTGACGGATACAATCCCCCGATTTAAGGAGATTATTTTGCTCAACAATATTCGAGACCGTCTTAAATATTTCACCAGGAGCAGGATTGCTCCAGAGCATTTAAAGCAAATACGAGTTGACTTGTTGGAAGAATCAACCCTAGATATTGACTATCTTGTCTTAATTCTCGGCTCCTGTATAATCGCCACCTTTGGACTGCTTGCCAACAGTGCAGCCGTCATTATCGGTGCTATGATCGTCGCGCCTCTGATGTTGCCAATCCGAGGGTTAGCATTTGGAGCGGTAGAAGGTAACGTTCTCCTCTTCCGCAAAGGTTTAATTGCATTAGCAGTCGGGACGGTGCTAGCAATTTTTCTAGCTTGTTTTTTGGGCGCTTTGGTACAACTTCCCGACTTTGGGAGCGAAGTTCTAGCTCGTTCTAAACCTACATTACTAGACTTAGGAATTGCGATCGCCGCTGGGGGAATCAGTGGCTATGCGAAAGTTCAGCCCAAAGTTTCTGCTACTCTGGCGGGAACTGCGATCGCCGTGGCTCTCATGCCGCCAATTTGTGTTATAGGTTTAGGCTTATCTCAAGCTAATTGGTCGCTCAGTTTGGGAGCAAGCCTCCTGTATCTTACTAATTTGCTGGGGATTACTCTTTCCTGTATGCTGACCTCTTTAATGGCCGGCTACACCCCCCTGAATCGCGCCGGTAAAGCCCTCTTGTGGGCGCTAGCATTGACGGCTATACTTGTGATTCCTCTGGGCGTGAGTTTTGCGGAATTGATCGAGCAAGCGCAACTCGAAGCCAGCCTGAAGCGGGCGTTGCTTAACCGAACTATCACTTTTCAACGGGTGGAACTGATTAAAACCGATACTAACTGGTTGGCGAAACCGCCGGAAGTTCGTCTGAGTGTTCGCAGTAGCAAAGCTTTGACACCCAAACAGGTGCAGCTTTTAGAAGCATTTGTCGAAAAAGAAATGGGTCAACAATTTACCCTAATTTTTCAAGTCAGTCAAGTTGAAGAAGTGCGGCGCTCAACCCTGAATAAGTCCCGATCGAAACCGAAACTTTAGCTATTTTAGCCCTAATTGTATGACCCCAGAAACTCTAATTCACGAAGTGACGATCGAGTATAATTCCAGATATTGTAGGGTTCGTCAGCCTAGGAGAATTTGAATATGAGCTAGATCATAGAAAGATTTGGGATAATTTGGCAAACTGAGAGTAAGGTTAAATAGGAGGTCAATTCAATGACCAATACTGCTCTGAATTTTAAGACTGCACCCGGACATGAAGTTCTGGCGGCGGCTGGCAAGAAAATGCTGAGGCCGGGGGGGAAACTTGCTACGGAACAGTTATTTGAATGGGCGGATTTTCAGCCTGGGGAGACTGTTTTGGAGTTGGCTGCTAGTTTTGGATATAGTTCGATCGCCCTTGCTGAACGTTTTGGCGTAAAAGTAGTGGGAGTGGAGAAAAATCCCGAAAGTGTGACCCGCGCTCGTGCTAATGTTGCAGCAGCGGGTTTGAGCGATCGAGTGGAAATTGTGGAAGGAGATATTTTTCACTTGGATCGGATTTCCCAACAGTTTGATTGGGTTTTGGCTGAAGCTATCCTGACAATGCAGTCCCCGTCGGGGAAAGCTAAAATTGTATCGGGAATTTGCGATCGTTTAAAACCAGGCGGCAAATTTCTTTCTCACGAACTTTTAGCGAGAAACCGAGAATCAGAAATTCACAAAGCTTTATCAGAAGTGATTCGCGTCAATTCAACGCCTTTGTCTGAGTCTGGCTGGATTGCTGTTTACCAAAACGCGGGTTTGCAAGTAGAAAAGTCTCAAACCGGGGCGATGGGCCTCCTAAATTTGCAGCGAATGTTGCAAGATGAAGGGTTTGTGGGTACTGTGCGGATTTTGTGGAATATATTAAGCCGATCGCAAATTCGCGATCGTATCTTAGCAATGCGTCAAGTTTTCCAGCATTACCAACAGGATCTAGGCTACATCGTTATCTCCGCCAAAAAACAATCTTAACCGATTCAATAGATTTTCGATTTTCACTTTTCGATGGAAGAAAGTGAAGCCACTGATAAATTCAAGGCTTGTGACCAAATTAATTAATTGTCAAAAACTATGACTACTACTCTTTTACCGCTAGAATCTTCAGCAATCCAACTCCGAGACGCAATTGAATATCCCGCCGCCGGAGTCCTGAACAAAATTTTAGTCAAAGACAATAATTGTCAGTACAGTTTATTTTGTCTGGCAGCCGGAACGGAAATTTCAGAACACTCTTCGGCACGGAATGCCACAGTTAATGTCATAGAAGGAAAGGGAATTTTGACTCTTGAAGGCAACGATATTGTTTTGGAACCGGGGGTATTTGTCTTCATGCCTGGTCACGCTCTTCACGCTTTGAAAGCCGAAGAAAATTTGGCGTTTATTTTGACACTTTCCGAGCCTCATTAATCCCATAAATATTGCTGTATGGGCTGGTTTTACCAACCATACTTGCCTAAAATCAATAATCTCATAAACCCGCCCCAATTAATCCCTTATGGGGGCGGTTTTATATAGTTAGTGGCAGTCAAATATTGTTTGTGAAATCATGTCCCATAGCATCATCAGTTGGGGCGGGGCGGGTTTACGAGATTGTTAGTTTGAGACGTAAATTGTTGGTAAAACCCGCCCCTACGAGCATTGGGATTTTAACATTTAGTCTATTTCATCTCCCGATGCGAGATTCTCCAATTTTTCCCAATCCAATACAATAATTTTACCGCCTCGACTGTAGGAGACAAACGGCTTGAGTTTTTTAAACAACCGCACGCATTCTTCGTAGCTAATGCCAATACTGCGAGCAATTTGATAGTAGGGAAAACGTTTTTCTAAACATACACTATTATCCGCCATCTTCCTACCTTGCTCGACGCCAAAGTAATGAATAAATCGGGCCAGCCGCACGATCGCCCTTTCCGACACCAAACCGTGCACTGTCTCGTGCAGTTGCTGCAACCGCTGATTAAAAACCGCCAATATTCGCAAGGCAATCTCAGGATTTTCCCGAATTGCTGCTAGCAAAAATTCCCGTTCTGTGGTAAGAACTTCCACATCTGTTTCTGCAGTCACCGTTGCGGGGGCAATGCCGTTGCCTAGCAAAGCAGGTGCGGCAAAAATATCTCCCTGAAACAAAGTGCGGAGAATTGTTTCTTTGCCCGCCGCCGCTGTTTTTGCAACCCGCAGAGAACCGCTCAAAAGAGTGTATAATTTTTCCGGGATGCGATCGCCCTCATACATCACAACTTCTCCCTGTCGGTAACTCCGAATTGCTGTATGTTCTTGCAATCGCTCTAATTCAGTTGGGTTTAAGCTGGTAAATATTTCAATTTTAGCCAGTTGCTCAACAGTTGCTTTCATACATTTAACTCTACCCGGAGTCCATTCAGAGTATCATAACGGTGAATTCAGAATATATCGAGACAAGCAGAGCCATCTACGAAAATGCAGAACCAGAATATCGGCGATATTATTTTGATGAGATAGCTGGCGGATTTGTGCTAATTCACCAACAACATAATCTTAATAATTCGGAAATCTTTATTGCGGAAGTTTTGGCTAAAATAGGGAAGAGAGTTAGAATGTTGAGCGAGCAAGCAGCAGAGGGTGTGAGAACACCAGACGCTGAGATAGACGGTGAGATTTGCGAATTTAAGGAGTTGACAGAACAGACTCAAAACATCAGAGACCGAGTGCAAGAAGGCATCAGTAGAGCAAAAAAACAAGGTGCAGTAACGGTTATTTTTCACGTAAACCGAAAGAGTTACGAGTTTTGGAAGGTAAACGACGGCATCAGAAAAGCTTTTTATTGGGACGACACACAACGGATTCAGAGCATTATATTAGTATTCAATAGCGAAGAATCTCAAGAAATTACTAGGGAGGAATGGGAAAATGGAAGACGTTTTTAATGAGTTTGAAGAAATTATACAAAGAGGATTAAAAAATAATATGCCGCGAGATGCCAAATTGATAACTGTTGGGCAAATTCTTTATGCAGTTACCCGCGATGAGCTGACAAATAAAGAAGGTTGGCAGCTTGAAGCAATGCTGGGAGGCAGAAAAAACTGGGAAGAGGCACTTGAGTACAGCATTTTTGGCTATCCAGTAGATACAGAAATGCCATCTTTAGACAAACCTCTAATTATCGCAGGCAAAACTTTTCATTCTCGCTTGATGACGGGGACGGGAAAATATCGCAGCATTGCAGAAATGCAGCAAAGTGTCAATGCTAGCAGGTGCGAAATTGTTACCGTGGCTGTGCGGCGAGTGCAAACAAATGCTCCGGGGCATGAAGGATTGGCAGAGGCTCTCGATTGGACTAAAATCTGGATGCTGCCAAATACTGCGGGTTGTCAAACTGCGGATGAGGCCATTAGAGTAGCTCGTTTAGGCCGGGAAATGGCGAAACTTTTAGGGCAAGAAGACAATAATTTTGTCAAATTAGAAGTGATTCCTGATGCTAAATATTTGCTGCCAGATCCGATCGGCACTTTGGAAGCTGCAGAACAATTAGTTAAAGAAGGTTTTGCCGTTTTGCCCTACATCAATGCCGATCCCTTGCTGGCAAAACGCCTCGAAGAAGTCGGTTGTGCGACAGTCATGCCTTTAGGTTCGCCCATCGGTTCAGGGCAAGGGATCAACAATGCGGCCAACATTCAAATAATTATTGACACGGTGAAGGTTCCTGTGGTTGTCGATGCGGGTATCGGAACGCCCAGCGAAGCGGCCAGAGCAATGGAAATGGGAGCCGATGCACTGTTGATTAATTCCGCGATCGCCAATGCCCAAAATTCCCCAGCAATGGCAAAAGCAATGGGAATGGCCGCAGAAGCGGGGCGGATGGCGTACTTAGCAGGCAGAATGCCGATCAAAGATTACGCGATCGCCTCTTCCCCCCAAACAGGCACTGTCACCTCAAAATAAATTCCTGAATTTTCCTGGGCGCTTTTTTGGTAGAGTTGTAAACATCAAAAATATTAAGGATTGTGACTGATGCCTTACATCAAAGATGACGATGGACGCCTGAACAACTTTGCTAAAGAGCCGAAGGTGTATGAAGCCGTACCTCCTAACAAGAACCAGCAACGCAACTACATCATCCTGGGTATTGCAGCAGCCATGTTAGTCGCCGGTTTGGTGTACGTGGCTGCCTCCGTCTGAAAACTGGCCTGAGACTCAAAGCTGCTTCAAATCGCAATTTTAAATAATCCTTCGAGAAACCATGTTTTCCTTTCCCAAGGAAACATGGTTTTTGTGTTTCAATACAAAGCAGGGAGTTGCGACAATCCTGAAGCGTGCCGAGCGAGCTGGAAAGCTAAATAAGACCAGCATAAATTTGGTGTTTTCCTCTCGGCTGTCGGGTTCAGGGACTTGGGTTGCACTTAATCACACTGGTTTGCCACCCACATAAAATTGCCAATTGAAAATCTACACTCCTTTAGTCATCATCGGTGCGATTGACAATCAAGCATCCAGGATACAAGCCCCCGGATTCATTCCGAAAGCAGACTCAGGGCCCAGAAATAAAAAACCTGTATCCGATAAAGGAGCCCCCGAATTTATCCGTGCGGTCAAGGCTTCAATCTAAAATCTAAAATCTCAAATCTCAAATCGATTGACTGCCTTCGGGGCTTAGTTGTGAGTTATGAGCGATCGAGATTTCAACTCTCAACTCTACAATCTAAAATCTACAATCCCAAATCTAAAACCTAAAACCTAAAATCTAAAATCTAAAATCGGCTGCTCCTGATGTCTATTCCTTCCCAAAAAGTTTCTAGCTCGAACAAGCTGATCTACCAACGCTTGAAACAGGCGATCGACCTCAATTTACGCCGTCAAATTTTTATCGCCGCCTGCGACGACTTGTGCTTGCGGGACTGTCTGGCAGCCCGCTTGCACACAGAATTAATCGCAGAGAGCGCAGGCTCCGATCCTCGGATCGACTACCCCCGATTTGTCAGTTTGGAACTCGACTTGAGCGAGCCAAATCCTTGGGGTTCGATCGCCGCGTGGCTGACCCAACACCCACCGCCGCAAAACAGAGGCAGCTACAGCCGTTTGCCGGGATTTCAAATTATCGGGGCCGAACACCTGACCAGGCAGTCAGCATCCGTGCAGTGGTCGTTCCTGAGCTATTTGAGGGACATTGAAGCAAACCTGCAATTGTGCGAGTCTGCTCTGTTGCTGTGGGTGTCGCGCCCCTGGCTAAGTTCGATCGAGCAATCGGCCCCAGAATTTTGGCACTGGCGAACCGGAGTATTTGAGTTTGAAGGCGAACCAACTCCAGCTAAGGAAGACTTCGGGCACTTTGAGGACTTCGGGAACTCAGGAGACTTGCGAAACTTGCGGGACAGCGGAAACTTTGGCAACCAACTTTTAATATCTTCTTTGTCTGGACAATCCCCAATTCCCGACGAACAATCCCCAATTTCCTATCCCCCGTCCCCAGCGCCAGATTCTAAATCCGTCCAACTGGCAGATGAGGAACCATCCCCAATTTCCCATCCCCCGTCCCCAGCGCCAGATTCTAAATCCGTCCAACTGGCCGATTTGGTGCTAGCAGCGGCTTCTGAGGATTTGGAAGGCGAAAATAATCCCTCATCAGAGGAGAATTTTCTGCCGCTGCAAACCCTGCAATACATCGAACTGCTGCAAGAACATCAGTGTTGTTCCGAAGCATTGGCTTTGGCTTATCACGGTTTGGGAAATTACTACCGCGATCGCATTTTGGGCGGAGACGTTTCAGAGCAAAACCTGACAATCGCCATTCGCGCGATCGAACAAGTGATTGCGTATCTCGAAGTTGACAGCAACTCGCAGCAAAATCAACCACTAACTGAGGAATGCGCGCGGCTGATTGCCCAATTGACACAAAATTTAACTCAGTACGCCCAGGAGTCCAACAGCCTACCGCCAATTTCCGATCTGCTTAACGATCTCGGCACTCTCTATTGGATGCTGTCGCGCGATCGCACCAATACCCTCAACGCCTCCGATCCAGTATCCAGCCTTGAACGCAGCATCGCCCTCTACCTTGAAGGTTTGAACCGAACAGATGCCGAAACCGTACCCCAAACCCGCGTTAGATTAAACAAAAATTTGGGAATCGCCTCGGCCGATTTAGCCCGCTATCAAGACAAGACAGAGAACTTGCAGCACGCAGTTGCAGCTTACCAACAAGCGCTGCTGGATCTCGATCCCGCCGTGGAGCCTCAGCAGTACGCTGCTGCTCAGAATAATTTGGCGACAGCATACTGGAATTTAGCTCAAGATGGTGAGCCGATCGTATATCTCAAAAGCGCGATCGCAGCTTACACCCAAGCCCTCTCCTGTTACAGTCCCGAACGAGAACCCCTCAACTATGCCGGAGTGCAAAACAACCTCGGTACCGCCTGCTGGAACCTCGCTCAGCACGAACCCTCAGAACCCCTGCTAGTCAGGGCGATTTCCGCCTACCGCGAAGCATTGAAATACCGCACCAGAGAATTAGTACCCGCAGCAGCAGCAGCCACCTACAACAATCTCGGTACCGCTTATTGGCATTTGGCGAACCAGTTTCAGCAGAAACAGGCGCGGACGGAATCATTGCAGCAGGCGATTACCGCCTACGAAGCCGCCCTGGATATCGCCGGAGAGATCGATCGAACCAAACTCACTTTTGACGCCTTGGCCGCCCGTAACAATCTCGGACTAGCCCACTATCAACTAGCCACAGACCCAGATTTCGCCGCTAACAAAGTCGCACAGACAAGCCATCTAGAAGCAGCGCTGCAGCACCAGTTGCAAGTGTGCGCCGAATGGGGACAATATCTCAATGACAAAGGGTTAATATATGGGGATAAACTCAACCTGCAAGCCCCGGCAAACTCCCAAGCTGCTGATTCCCGGCAAACAGCATTGAGCTATATTGTCAAAACGATTAGAGCTTTCTATAGTGAATGTGGGCTGCCAGGCCAAAATTTAGCCTTATCCAAAGTTCCCGGAGATTTATTGCCCGAAATCTTGCGTAGGTTATAAATATGGCTATAACTATTAAAAGCTCAATTTTTTCGAGATTTGTATCCAGTTTTCTATTATTATGGCTGAATCTTCTTGCCTAATTCTTCAAGCAAACTTGTGGTCATGGCCCCTGTAAAAATCCTTGTGGTTGATGACGACCCGGCAATCCGAAATTTAATTCACCGTTTTTTGAGCCAGCAAGGTTATCAAGTTGAGTCTGGCGAGGACGGTGAGACGGGTCTGGAATTATTTGAGCAACTCAATCCTGACTTAGTAGTTCTAGATGTAAATTTACCTGATACAACTGGCTACAAACTGTGTCAAGAAATGCAAAGACGCACGGGTGTGTTTGTGTTGATGCTGACTGCCCGAACCGATGAAGCTGACAAAATGAAAGGGTTTGCCGAAGGTGCTGACGACTACATTACTAAACCTTTTAGTCTTGTAGAGATTGGAGCTCGCGTTGCAGCAATTTTGAAGCGCAAACGCATTGTTACTCCCGCCGAACAACAAAGTCTTACTTTTGGAGAGCTACTAATAGATCCGGTTCGCCGCGAGGTGATTCTCGGCAGTCAGATAGTTGCTTTGACTGCTTTAGAATTCGATCTGCTGTACTGTTTGGCCAGCAAACCCGGTCGCGTGTGGAGGCGATCGGAATTGCTGCATGAAGTGTGGGACTACGAGTATGTAGGAGCCGATCGCGTGGTGGATGTTCATATCGGTCAAATTCGCCGCAAAATTGAACTAGATCCCAATCAAATGCCGATGATTCAAACCGTCAGGGGGGTGGGTTACAAGTTTGAGCCAACAACCTAGTAGCATTCGCCGGCACGTCCGTCGGCACACCAGGCAGAAGGCAGTATAGGGGCGGGTTCACCAATATCTCGGATTCACATCCTCGATATTTGTAAACCCGCCCTCCCCACGCCATAATTCAGATCGATCGAGTATCTGATTGTTTTTTCTGCAAATACTCGCCCACTTCTCGTGCACCCTCAAAACCCCTTCGCACGCAATCTCCCAAAGCCACTCCGCCAACGTAGTTACTGCACAAATACAGCCCAGGCAAAGATTTTAAGCCCTCATCGATTTGTTGCAGGCGATCGAAATGCCCCAAATTGTACTGAGGAATCGCCCGCTTCCACACATTCACCGCTAAAACTTTGGGCTGTGGCACATCTGGTTTCAGCAAAATCCGAGACAAATCTCGGTGCACCTCCCGAACGATTTCTTCTGAGTCGAGATTGCCAATTTCCGAGTCTGTAGCCCCGCCGATGAAACTGGTGAGAGTGTGCCAGCCCGCAGGCGTGCGATCGGCAAATAAACTCGATGTCCAAATCGTCCCCAGAGTGCGAATTCCCTGCCCCCTCGGAATTAAATTTCCAAAACCTACTAATTTACCCTTGACATCCGAATGCGGATATGCTAATACCACGCAGGCAACCGTAGGATAAGTAAAAGCTTGTAAAGCGCTGCTAACTTCTGGTTGCAGAGGCTGCAACAAATCGGCTGTAACATAAGCCGGTGTGGTCAAAACCACGGTACGCGCCTCAACTTCCTGCTGTCCGTCGGGCGTCGAGAATACAGCAATGTAAGTTTCGCGTTCTGTACGCTGGAGGCGAGTCAGGTGCCAGTTGAGTTTCAGTCGATCGCCCAATTCAGCAGCGATCGCCTCTGGCAAAGCCTTCAACCCCTGTTTAAACGAACCCAACTCCCCCGGCCTAGTCTTAGGCACATTCGGGTCTGCAGGCATTTGCTTCGGTCTTTTCCTAGCAGAAAGCAGCGCCCCCGCTACCAGCCCGCCACCCACATCAGCCATCTTTGCTACCCGCCCAAAAGCCGCCGCCGCGCTAAGTTGTTGCGGATCTCCGGCATAAACCCCAGAAACAAAAGGTTCCACCAACCGCTGCATCACTTCCTGCCCCAGATGACGGCGGAAAAATTGAGAAACAGTTTCCTCGTCACGCTGCTGCGAAAGTCCAGCGCCCATTGCCGGCGCGACAAACCCCAAAGCCCCGAACAACGCCCGCAGTTTCCCCGGAAAACTCAGCAACTGAGACTGAATCATCGCCGGTGGACTCATCGGCACCGGTTGCAGCTTTTTTTGCCAATAAACAAAACGAGGCAATTTGCGATCGGCAAAAATCAACTCCTGCTTCAATCCCACATCTACAGCCAACTTCATCAATTCTGGCGTCGGCGAAAAACTGTTCGGGCCCTCCTCCCAGAGAAACCCCCCCGCTGTCATAGTGGTGATGTTCCCGCCCACACGTCCCTGACTCTCAGCGACTACAATCTTCAGCGAGGATGGACTCGTTGCTTCCTTGTGAAGTGCGTGCGCCAAACTCAAACCGCTAATACCCGCACCCACAATCAAGGTATCTAATAGTTCCATATTACATAGAAAAATATCGCAATCTTTATGTTACATGGCTTTGCACGGCTTGCGTTCTTTGCTGGGCGTACTGCCAAACCGCTTTCAGATTACCGAATTGGGAATTGGGAATCGGGAATTGGGAATCGGGAATTGGGAAGCTGTCGGGCATTTCTTAAGCATTTTTCTCGCAGGTTGTGGATTAACCTCTGCCCACCTCCCCGTCTCCCCGTCTCCCCGTCTCTCGATCTCGCTTTTGTATCCGCTGGGTCTGGTGTAAAAAAAGACCATCTGCTGTTATTAAGCTATATTCCCAAAAATACTATTTATTTAAAATTTTTGTATTATAGGGAACAGCGCCGAAAATTGCACTGGGCAACGCAGTAGTAAAGTGTCCAAAAAGATTTGAGTGGGTTAAACTTATATGTTGCACCATTCTCAATTAGCCTTTTATGAACAGGCTTTTCGGCCTGTTCCACAAAATATAAATTTTCTTGTGGAACAGGCAAGATGCCTGTTGCTGACAATGGTGCAAGATATCAGTTAAACTAACTTTAGGAAAATTTTAGAGCTTAAGCAAGTCAGCACCCCGCTCTCAACAGATGGGGCTTTATGCCCTAATCAAAAGAGAGAGTTGACCAGCGATCGTCTTAACTGATTACGTTATCAAAAATATGGGTGTAAGCCCAAGCTGCTAGGCGATCGCGCGTGAAATATTTGAAACGGTAATTCTTCCGTTGAAAGTAGATCATAAAAGTACCAAGTGACCAAGTAGCCCCCTGTAGAAGTAATCAATATTCAAGGCGGTTAAAACTGCCTGATGAGTGTTTTCCTCGATCGGTCTACTCACATCTTGCACCATTCTCAAGAACAGGCAAGATGCCTGTTCCACAAAGAGTTAATTTCTTGTGGGTTGGGCATCCGGCCCGCCCATAAAAGCTTATTGAAAATGGTGCAACATATGAGTCTAAAGACACGAGGTTTCCACAATACTAAGCTTTTCTCATGAAAAAATACCCATGCAGGAAGTTATCAACTCGTTTCAGTCTTTTTTCTCTAACTCTGTTGATGCTTTCCTAGAGTGCGATCGACAGCAAAATTACCTATCGATCAATCCTGTCGCTGCTGCTTGGATGGGATTGGAGCCGGCTGAAATAGTTAACAAAACTAATCAGGAATTATTAAAATTATATCCCAATAATGCTGCTGTCAAAAATATAATCTCGCAGATTGATTCTTGCCTGCAACAAGTATTTATTACCGGGGAAAAACGGCTGGCAATTCATGAGGTGACGACGGCAGACGGCGGGATTAAAATTTACGAAACTGCTTACACGCCAGCGGTAGATGCCTCTAGCAAGCAGATGCGGGTTTTGGGTGTCGGTAGAGATATCACCAGGCATTACCGCTGGCAGCAGCAGAAAACTCAACAGTTGCGCCGATCGAACCATTTACTGTGGTTGAATGCAGCTAACAGTCCCCTGGCAATGGTGGGCTGGGATGAAGATTTTCGGATAGTTCAGTGGTCGAAACGTGCCGAAGAAATTTTTGGCTGGACATCCGATGATATGATGGGCAAGCAGTTCGGCGATTTGGCTTTGATTTGCGAGGAAGATCGAGAGGCTGTAAGCGCGATCGAGCTTGAACTAGCCACTGGCAACGGCAATACTTCAATTAACCGCAACTATACTAAAAGCGGACAGGTAATTTGGTGTCGCTGGTTCAACTCGATTATTCGCAGTGGCGACACTTTTACCGTGCTTTCTTTGGTGGAAGATATCACCGATCGCAAACGGTTGGAAGCAGAAAAAGCCCAAGCTTCTCGCCTCACAGCAATGGTAGCCGATGTGGGTATTGCCCTTACCAAACACCCTGAAGATATCCTGCTTCCCTGCTGCGAGGCAATGGTGCGAAATCTCGATGTCGCTTCGGCTGAAATTTGGACTTTCAACTCTCAACATAATGTTTGCCAATTGCAAGCAGCATCGGGAATCTACAGCCGCACAGACGATCGGGCTAGGTTTATTGAAAGTAAGGTTAACTTTATAGCCAAACAGCAAAAACCGGAATTTGACTGCGGATTTGAACTGAACAATTTTGGACTCCCAGAGGAAGAATCCGCAAAAGCAACAGATGAGCAAAGTTCCGAAGTAGCAATTATCAATGCCAGTCAAAAGCCGACAAATTGCCCAATCCCCAAGCAAATTCTCACCTTCGCGGGCTACCCTTTGATAGTCGAAGAACGGCTGGTGGGAGTAATGGTAATTATCAGCAGCCAGCCGCTGACAGCACCGTTTCAGGAAACTTTAGCATCGGTTGCGGATGTCATTGCTTTAGGCATCGAACGCAAGCGTGCAGAATCTGAATTAAAATCAGCTAGAGCTTTCCTCAATTCCGTAGTAGAAAACCTGCCGGTGGGAGTTTTTGCTAAAGATGCTTCTTCGCTGAAATTTGTGCTGTGGAATAAAGCGGGAGAAACGATCGCAGGTGTTACTTCTCAAGAGGCGATCGGCAAAAATGACTACGATATTTACCCCAAAGAACAAGCTGATGTTTTTACTGCTCAAGACAGGGAAATATTGACCGGTGAACACAACCAATCTACTGTTAAAGACATAGGCGAAGAGCCGATCCAAACTCGCCACAAAGGTATGAGAATACTGCACACCCGCAAAGTGCCAATTCTCGACGCGGCAGGCCGTCCTCAGTACGTTTTGGGGATTACTGAAGATATTACCGAACGCAGGCAGGTAGACGAAAGCGTGCGCCTCTACGACCAAATTGTCGAGAATATGCAAATTGGTTTGTACGTCTACCATTTAGAAAATATAGACGATGACAGCACTCTCAGGGCGATCGCCTCCAATCCTGCCGCTACCCTATTTACCGGATTAGAAATGGCGGATGTTTTGGGAATGACAATCGACGAGATTTTTCCCCACCTGCGATCGAAAAATATTCCCCAAGCATTTGCTTCGGTAATTCGCACCCAGAAAGCCGTAGAAGTTGAAGATATTGAGTGCGATGAAGGGGGTCGAATAACTCGCGCTTTTTCTATTAAAGCTTTTCCATTACCCAACAACTGCGTCGGTGTTGCTTTTGAAAACATTACTGGTCGCAAGTGCCTAGAACTAGAACTGCAGGCGTCTTTGGAAAAAACCGAACGTTCCGAACAACTCCTGCGTACAGTAATAGACAAAACTAGCGACTGGATTTTGGCCAAAGACAAAAATTTTCGCTGTATTTTGGCCAACAGGAGTTTCGCTCAAGCGATCGGCAAAACAGTCGAAGAGATAATTGGCAAATCTGATTTAGAATTAGGATTTTCAGAAGAACTCGTGTTTGGGAATTCCGCCAGAAATATCCGAGGCTTCCGCACAGACGACTCTGCTGTACTGGCCGGCGAAATCATCCACAATCCCTGCGATCCGGCAACTATTGCTGACGGTTCAGTACATATTTTTGATACCCATAAACTTCCCCTGCGCGACGCTGAAGGTAATGTATTTGCAGTGCTAGCTTTCGCTCACGATATTACCGAACGACATGAATCGGAAGCAGCTTTGCGTAGAAGTGAATCCAGATTTAGGTCTTTGGTAGCTAATATTCCCGGAGTGGTTTATCGCTGGAAGTGCGATTTTTCGACTAATTTTATTAGCGATGCCGTTTACTTATTAACGGGATACCATGCGGCAGATTTTATTTGGCTTTTGGACAGGAGATGCCGGACTTTTGCTAGCATTATTTACCCGGAAGATTTGGCCAAAGTAGAAGCAACTATTCGGCAAGGCATAGGAAACAAAGAGTCTTATAACTTGGAATATCGGTTGCTAGCAGCAGACGGCACGGTTAAATGGGTGTGGGATAAGGGTTCTCCTGTGTTTGACGCAGATGGAAACGTTTGCTATTTGGACGGGGTGATTTTTGATATTAGCGATCGGTACTACGCCGAGGAAGCATTGCGCCAAAAAACTTTAGAGTTAGAAGCAGTTTTTCGCGCTTTGCCTGATTTGTATTTTCGACTAGATGCTGACGGTATAATCGTGGATTATTTGTCAGGAACTTCTTCGAGTTTATACCTACCTCCCGAACATTTTATCGGCCAACGAATCACAGACATATTGCCACCCAATGTCGCCGACCAATTTGCCCAAGCAATCTTTGAAATTTCCGCAACAAGAAATTCAATCGATATAGAATATTCGCTTTTCGTGTCGGAAGAAGAAAAAACTTATGAAGCCCGACTGTTGCCGTTTAATTCAGATCAGATTATTATTCTAGCCCGCAATATTACCCAGCGCAAACAAGCCGAAGCTCAATTAAAACATAAAAATCGCCAGCTAGAGCAAACATTGAAACAATTAGGCAGGACTCAAGCTCAACTAATTCAAGCGGAAAAAATGTCGGGTTTGGGACAGCTAGTGGCGGGAATTGCTCACGAAATTAATAATCCTGTCAGTTTTATTTACGGTAATATCACTTACGCTAGTGAGTATGCCAAAAACTTGCTGGAACTGTGCAGTTTGTACCAGGAATACTACCCGGAACCTGTTGCTGTTATCCAAGATTTGGCCGAAGAAATAGAACTAGAATTCATGAAAGAGGATTTCCCGCACCTGCTGACTTCAATTCAAACGGGAGCAGATCGAATTCGCCAAATAGTTCTGTCTTTGCGTAACTTTTCCCGCCTGGAAGAATCCGATCTTAAGCGTGTTAATATTCACGAAGGAATAGAGAGTGCTCTGTTAATTTTGCAACATAAGATTAAAGAAAATGGTAGAAATCGTCCTATTCAAATAGTTAAAGAATATGGAAAATTGCCGCAGATACAGTGCTACGTGGGACAGTTAAATCAAGTGTTTATGAATATTTTAAATAATGCTATTGATGCTTTGGCGAATGTCAGGCAGAGGAAGTTGGACTTGGCGAGTTATGTGGAAGAGGAAGGGCAAGATTTTGCTAGTTTACCTTTAAGTTGTGACACATTGCCTTGGATTCGGATTCGCACGGAGGTGTTGGAGAATAATCGGGTTGCGATCGTAATTTCCGATAACGGGTGTGGAATGGCAGAGTCTGTTAAATGTCGGGTATTTGACCCGTTTTTTACTACTAAACCAGTAGGCAAAGGTACAGGTTTGGGACTGTCTATCTCCTATCAGATTGTGGTGGAAAGACACGGAGGGACGCTGCAGTGCATTTCCGCGCCGGGAGAGGGAACTGAATTTGCGATCGAGATTCCAATTCGGCAGAGGTAAGGAGTCATTGGTAATTGGTAGTAGCACGAGAAAAATGATACTCTAACTAAAGGTTGTAAAAGTCAGGAATATTAGCATGGTATACAAAAGCATACATACTTCTAATGCCGTTGCCAAACCAATTAAAGATGATGAGGATGATGATGATTCCTACGTTGACTATTTTTATGACGATCAGGGGGCTCCGCCGGGAACTCTCGACTTAGAACCCGATGCGCCGCCTCCGGAGATTGTATTAATTGACTATTGCGAAACAGCAGCTACTCGCGCCCACTTGGCAAATCCTCAAGAAGGTGCTGCGTATTTAGATACAGCATCTGTTTCTTGGGTGGATATGTTGGGATTAGGAAACAAAGAAACTTGGCGGCAAATGGCCGAAGTATTTAATTTGCACGTAATGGCTCAGGAAGATGTAGTTAATGTTCCCCAGCGACCGAAAGTTGTAGATTATGAAGAACATATTTTAATCATTGCTTGGATGGTGATGCTTCATCCAGAATCAGATACTTTTCATAAAGAACAAGTAAGTTTTATTTTGGGCAAGCATTACCTGCTAACTGTTCAGGAAGAACCAGACTATGATTGTTTTGGGCCCGTGCGCGATCGCATTCGTAAAGGACAAGGAATGATTCGCAAACACGGAGCCGATTATCTGGCTTATACTCTGTTAGATTCGATTATAGATGGATTCTTCCCTGTATTAGAAGTTTATGGAGAGCGCATTGAACAATTAGAGGATGAAGTGGTGCTAAACCCCACCCGCAAAACCCTGGAAAAAATCTATAAAATCCGGCGCGAATTGCTGACTCTGCGCCGCGCCATTTGGCCGCAGCGGGATGCAATTAATGTTTTGATTCGAGATAGCAGTGATTTGATTAGTCCAGAGGTGCGAATTTACCTGCGCGACTGTTACGATCACACGGTGCAGGTGATGGATATGGTGGAAACCTATCGAGAGTTGTCTTCGGGTTTGATGGATGTTTACTTGTCTTCGGTTGGCAATAAAATGAATGAAATCATGAAATTGCTGACGGTGATTTCGAGTATCTTTATTCCTCTAACTTTTGTGGCGGGAGTATACGGGATGAATTTCAATACAGAGAAATCGCCCTGGAATATGCCGGAACTTAATTGGTATTTTGGCTATCCGCTTTGTTGGGCAATTATGCTAGGGATCGCCTCTGGTTTAGTTTACTTCTTCTGGCGGCGCGGCTGGTTTGATAATTTTTCTACTGTGAAAGATGACTCATTAAAGTAACCGGATTGGAGATTTGAGATTTGGGATTGAAGATTGAATAATTCAAAATCCTGTTATGTAAAAAGGTTTCCTGCCCCTAGTTGAATCCCTGCCATAAATCCTGGCATGATCATTCCCAACTTTTGGGCCTCCAGATTCATCCGTGAGTGATTTTAAGGGGAGTTGCAGGGAAATTTAATTGTTGGGCGGGCCTTCGGGCCCACCGTACAAGAGTTTGAATAAACTGAGATGTTGCACCATTCTCGCTTAACAGGCTTTCCGGCCTGTTCCACAAGAGATGAATTTTATTGTGGAACAGGCATCTTGCCTGTTCATAAAAAGCTTATTGACAATAGTGCCAGATGTGAGAATAAACACAAATGTCCAAATTAAGTGGGCGACAAGTTAAAATATTCAATCTCAAATCTCAAATTGATTGACGAACGATCGCGTACAATAAATCTGGGGAAAAAGTAGGCGCAGGCGGTTGCGGATTAGCGAAAGCTTGTCTGAGGAAAGTCCGGGCTCCCGAAAAACCAAACTTGCTGGGTAACGCCCAGTGCGAGCGATCGTGAGGATAGTGCCACAGAAAGATACCGCCAATTAGTCATTAGTCAGCAGTCATTGGTCATTAGTAAGTAACTGAGGATTTTTGACTGGGAAGCAACCACTAATTTGGTAAGGGTGCAAAGGTGCGGTAAGAGCGCACCAGCAGCATCGAGAGGTGCTGGCTCGGTAAACCCCAGTTGGGAGCAAGGTCGGAGGAACTATGGTTGGTTTTTTACCAGTTCCGTTTTTTGGTACCGCTTGAGGCGTCTGGTAACAGGCGTCCCAGATAGATAACTGCCCTCGAAAACTGCTTGCAGTTGAGAGAACAGAACCCGGCTTATGTCCGACTTTTTCCCCCCCCATTTAATTAAAATTACCGCTTGGGAATCAGGTCAACAAATCCTTTCGACCTGTTTTATGTTGGGAAAGGTGTGCACTGCACACCCGGAGGAAGATTTTGGGTAAGGTGCACCATAAGCACCCGGAGGAATATTTAGTTTTTCAACTAATTTTTTTTTATTAATATGAATCTGATACCAGTAAAAAAAAATAATGCAACTTTTGAAAAGCTCCAAACCCGGATAGTCATCCGTGATTCCCACTTCTAAAATCTAAAATCTAAAATCTAAAATGGTATGATTTATCCGGGTCGCCAAAAGCAACTTGAAACATTAATTCAAAAATTGGGACTGACGAAGAATGCTTCGATAAAATGGCATCTCCTCGATTTAGCTTTGACTCATGCGAGCGCGTCAGCTAAGGCAAATTACGAGCAACTAGAGTTTGTCGGGGATGCAGTCGTGCGGCTGGCTGCGTCGGAATTGTTGTTTGAGATTTATCCTGACTGTACAGTGGGGGAATTTGCTGCTATTCGATCGATCTTGGTGAGCGATCGCATTCTTGCTAAAATCGCTGAAAGTTACGGCTTCGATCGCTATTTAATTGTTTCCAGCAGCGCCGCCGCAGACAAAACAGGCGCTGAGCCCCGGCTGGCAGATGCTTTGGAAGCGGTACTGGCTGCGCTTTATTTGAGTACCCAGACGTTAGAATTAATTCGCCCTTGGCTAGATTCTCACTTTCAACGCCTAGCGGCGGAAATCCGCAGCGATCCTGCCCGCCAAAACTACAAAGCTGCTCTCCAAGAGTTGACTCAAGGCAAATACAAAACTTTGCCCAAATATAGCGTGCAAGAAACCGGGACAGTGCAGGGCGGGGAGGATCGTTTTACCGCAGAAGTTCTCATTCAGGGAAAGTTGGTAGCAGAGGGAAAAGGTCGATCGATCAAAGCGGCCGAACAAGCAGCGGCTCAGGCAGCTTTCAATAAATTAGTTGGTAGTTGGTAGTCAGTAGTCAGTAGTCAGTAGTCATTAGTCATTAGTCATTAGTTATTAGTCATTCGGGCGAATGGGGAATTGCGAATGGGGAATTGCGAATGGGGAATTGCGAATGGGGAATTTTTAGTATTAAATAACACCAAATAACTTACAAATTATGCTATAATTGCTGTGCGATTTTTGAAATTATAATCAATGAAAATCGGAATAGCTGTATTGGGTGCGGGCCGCTGGGGAGTTAACTTAATTCGCAACTTTCTCGAACATCCCAACAGCCAAGTTTTAGCGGTGGTAGACCCGAATCGAGATTCATTGGCGGCCGTTCAAAAACAGTTTAATCTGGATGCCTCGGTGATTCTAGCTACCGATTGGTCTCAAGTGCAAGCCTTGCCGGGACTGCAAGCTGTGGCGATCGCCACTCCAGCTTCCACACACTACACCCTCGCAGCAGCAGCGCTGAAACAAGGCTACCACGTCTTAGCAGAAAAACCCCTCGCTCTCAACCTGACTGAAGCAATAGAACTCTGTCAATTAGCCGAAAAACAGCAGCGGCAACTCTTCGTTGACCACACTTATCTGTTTCATCCAGCAGTCGATCGAGGCCAAAGAATTATTCAACAGCATCAACTCGGAAAATTACGCTACGGTTACGCCCAGCGCACCCATTTTGAACCGGTGCGCCATGACGTTGATGCCCTTTGGGACTTGGCGATTCACGATATCGCTATTTTCAATACTTGGTTGGAACAAATGCCAATTGAAGTAAGGGCGATCGGCACTGTTTTTCCGAAGGAAGAAGGAAGAGGGAAGAAGGAAGAAGGAAGAAGGAAGCAGGAAGAAGAAAGAGGGAAGAAGGAAGAAGGAAGTTCGGCAACGGATTATGTAACGGATGTAACGGATGTAACGGATGTCAGTCCGATGGAAGTCGGAAGAAGGAATAGGGAAGAAGGAATAAATCAAGACGCAGCAGAAATTGAAAATCAATTTGCTCCTTCACTGCTGACTACTAATCCTGCAGAAAAACTAGCAGATTTAGTTTGGGTAACGCTCACCTATCCCGACGGATTTCAAGCATTTATTCACCTGTGCTGGCTAAATCCCGACAAACAACGGCGCTTAACAGTTGTTGGCAGTTTGGGAACCTTGATTTTTGATGAAATGTCGCCAGAAACTTCCCTGATTTTGCAGCGCGGCAATTCAGAGTGGCGAGGGGAAGAGAATAACTCTTTTGAAAGTGCGCTCGCGCCGCAGCCAACTGGCCTGAGACACCGCGAAGTGTTGAGTTTAGAACAAGTAGAACCGCTGAGGCGAGTGTGCGATCGCTTCCTCAACTGCGTGCAAACAAATACCCCCTGTCTTACCTCTTCGGGCGCGGCCTCGGTCGAATTAATCCGCATTCTCAGCACTTTGAGCAAATCCCTCGAACTCGGCGGACAGCCCCTAATACCATTTTAGATTTTAGATTTTAGATTTTAGATTGGGAAAATCACTCCTTAACTTTTGGAATTTCCCTTTTCCGTTACTAAATCCGGGCTGTGAAAATAAAAACTTGACTGCTGATTGACAGGCAAAGAAATCATCACCGTAGTACCTTGATTCACGCCCGCGCTGTGCAGGGTAATGCTTCCGATCATAGATTCCATGATCCTTCGGGAGATAGCCAAGCCCAAACCGTTACCGCCAAACCTGCGAGTTGTAGAACCATCAGCCATCACAAAAGGTTGAAACAATTTCTGCTGGTGCTCGGGATCGATACCAATTCCCGTATCTTTAATTGTCACCACCACCCAATCGCTTTGACCGCTGGGGCCCGTCGTACTTTCCCCACTGCCGTTGTTAAAACTAGCAGAATTAGTCCTCGATTCTAGCCGCACAGATATACTAATACTCCCCGACTCTGTAAACTTAACGGCATTGCTCAAAATATTTAAAAACACCTGTTTTAGCTTCTCCGGATCGGCATGAACAATAATCGGATCGTGAGGCTCTGGCAAACTTAACTTCAAGCCTTTTTCCTCAATTTGAGTCGCTTGCAAATCAATCGCGTCTTCAAGTACCTGAGTAATATCAACTACTTCTAAAATCATGGAGAAGGTGCCGGATTCTATTTTAGCAATGTCCAAAATATCATTAATAATATTGAGCAATTGCATGGACGAGTCGTGGGCCCGCTGTAAAAACTCCATTTCTTCATCTCGGTCATCGCAGTAGCCGTCCCGCACAATTTGAATAAAACCAATAATCCCGTTGAGAGGCGTTCTTAATTCGTGAGAAATATTCCCCAAAAATTCATTTTTTAATTGATTGGCAACTTGCGCTTCTTTGGTTGCTACTTCCAATTCTTTGGCCCAGGCTCTGAGGCGCTGTACCATGCTGTTGAGTGCTTCTGATAGTTGATTAAATTCCCTAATTTGGAAATCTTGGGGCACTGTCTGCGACGCTTCCGTATCTACTTTCATGGCGTAGTCTCTCAGTTTTTCCACAGGACGCGCCAAGTCGCGAGACAGATATAAAGTCGCGATGATACTAGCAGCAACCAAACCTACAATTAAATTAAATAAAACTTGCTGAATTTCTTCCAAACCTGACAGAGCGTAATCTAAACGAGAGACAGCTAAAATAATCCACTTGCTGTTCTCCTGTGTAGTTGAAGGACTCGGGATAGCGGCGTATCCTGCTAGCAACTCTACACCATTTCTTTCAAAAGAAAATAGGTGGAGAAAAGCTGTTCCGCCTGCGATCGCCCTTCGG
The DNA here is from genome assembly GCF_036702455.1 of Microcoleus sp. D2_18a_D3. Taxonomy (NCBI): domain Bacteria; kingdom Bacillati; phylum Cyanobacteriota; class Cyanophyceae; order Oscillatoriales; family Microcoleaceae; genus Microcoleus; species Microcoleus sp. D2_18a_D3. The sequence goes on along the minus strand of NZ_JAUBTK010000015.1, from coordinate 61,789 downwards.
ACAATACTTTTTAGTCGATCGGCATCTGCCTCTTGGTCGATATTGCGGCCCACGCGGTTGACATTAGGGTGCGCCAAAATTGTCCCATCTTGGTCGATCGCCACCGTATAGCCGGCTAGAGAACCCTTGGGAGCGCTGGTTTGCACAGGCAAGGCCGACTGCAAACTCAAAGCATAACTCAACTGCAGGGTATTGCCCCGACGAATGTAAACAGGAGCGCTCAACACCAAACTCGCTTGGCTATCGGAGCCTTCTTTACCCGCCTCGGGAAAATCCTCAGCCCCCAAAGCCATCTTCTGATCGTTTGCTGTCCCCTGGCGCTGGGGAGGTAAGGACAGACTGATGTAAACGCTCTTGTCGTCCAGCAGCGTTTGCTGCTGCTGTACGGGCGGCCAAAATTTTGCCGGCAACGACTGAATCGGCTGCTGCCCGCAAGTGCTTGCTATCACTTGATTTGTCTTTAAGTTAGTCAATTGCAAGCAATCAACCTGCGCTGGCAACCGCTGCCCTAATTGCGCGATAAACTTTTGATAATCCTTCGGATCTACCGACTGCAACATCGAGCTTTCGGAAGCGCCGATCAGATTCGACTTCAGCGATTTCGCCCACTGTTCAATAGTGTCTGCTTTTCTGACTGCACTTTCTGTCAAGTTTTGACGAGCAGTTTCCAGAAGCGTCGAGCGTGCCTTGCGATAGGTAACATACTCCCCCACCAGTAGAACCGGTACGCTGAGCAACAAAATCCGCGACAGTAAAATACGGCGAAAGGAGGATTGACCTAACTTAACCATAGGAAATATCTAAATTAAGGTGCAACACCCAACAGCGACCATTAAAGTGAAATAAACCAGACCGAAAGCGTGAATCTGTCTAGGGGGCTCTGCTGACTGGACAACACAGCTTCCGAACAACATTTAAACACAATTATAGAAGCCACTGTAGTAATCTCGATTCTAAGTGTGTGGACTTAAAGAGGCTTAGCAATTTGTTTGGCAACTGCCTGTGATTTCGGTCACACTTCCCTTCTCAATTTTCGGCTCGATTGGCACCCGATCGCCCAGAGGCCCATTTTTCAGGCTGCAAAAAGCGTCGGGTGGACATACCACTGTTGCTGGAAGCTAGAATCGCATAGATGCACTCTCACACCCAAATTAACGGGCAAAAAGTTCTGTCTCCGGGTAGTACACAGAGAGAATTTTGCTCGATCGGACTTTTTCTTTCCGAATGCCTTATGCCTTCGAGAGATGGGCCAGAGATGGGCGATGCGAGATTTTGCACCCTGTCAAAGATTTCTTTTGCCATCCGATTGATTCGGTGACAATAATTCACCTGTCAAACAAAAAGAATGAGATGATCGAGCTGCCGATCGACTCTGACCACTCTAATATGGGGAACCTTGGCCCAAACAGTGCACCCACGCTCCGTAAATTCGCGGTCTCGGCAATAATCTCCCTAGCTTAATCGATGAAAAAAAACTTTAGCGATTATACGTATTATTACACAAATAACCGTCCCCGATATCATCACGCTTATTTGATATCTCCCCTTTTAGAAATGCTGGCGGCACTTCAGCAGACCAGCAAGACAAAACTCCGAGTTTTGGATCTCGGCTGCGGCAATGGCAGCCTCAGTCACGTCATCGCAGAGCACGGCTGCGAAGTGGTCGGCGTTGACACTTCTGCACCCGGAATTGCCATCTCCCGTCAAAGTTTCCCCGAGTGTCAGTTTATCGAAGCAGATATTTACGACCTCCCCGATACCGATATTCTGAACTCATTTGATGTTGTCTTAGCTATTGAAGTAATCGAACACTTGCTTTATCCTAAAGAAATAGCAAAAACTGCAAAAAGATGCCTCAATCCGGGAGGAAGACTAATTATTTCCACACCCTATCACGGCTATTTAAAAAATCTTGTTTTAGCGGTTTCTGGCAAACTAGATAAACATTTTACCGTTCTTTGGGATAACGGTCACATTAAATTCTTTTCAGTAGAGACGCTGACCAAGTTATTAACATCTGAAGGATACACAGACATAAAATTTAAATTTGCTGGTCGGTGTCCCTATCTTTGGAAATCAATGTTATGCTCTAGTACGTTCTCGCCAGAAGCGGAGAAATCATGAGTTTTGAGTTGTGATTTTTCAGCCCATTAAGTTTTCTGAATAGACAACCAGCCCTCATGAAAAGGTAAGGATTCAGGTCTAAAAACTTGCGGCTCCAACCCTTGTCTGGCAAGGGTTTTAGGGCAAAATAAGGGTTTTTGTCTTTCGTGGTTAATTGTCAATAAACGAGGAGAAGTGACAGTTTTTCGTGGTTTATTGAGAATAGAGATTGATTTAGTATCAAGCTCCATATCTAAAGTCTTTGCCCAGCAAGGAGTTCAGTGACCTGAATCCTTACATGAAAAGTAAAAGATAACTTTTATGGTGAAACAAATAAAATGACTGTTGGCGTTTGGATATTAGGCGATCGACTTTGGCAGAACCAAGCTGCTATCAACCGCACAGATGATAAATCTTCCCTACTGGGATTTCCTAGCGCGCCACCGGGACAAAGTTGAGTCCGCATGAGCTTTATCTTAGCCAATCTCGACAAAATGCCGCCGGCAGAATGGGCAACCATCCGCCAAAAAGCTGCAGAGTGGCACTTAGTCAGTTGACTGTTGTCAGTTGTCAGTTGTCAGTTGTCATTTGTTAATCCTTTGCAGTGGCTAATAACAAATAACCAATAACCAATAACATTAATCAACAGTCAACAGTCAACAGTCAACAGTCAACAGTCAACAGTCAACAATGCCCCATGCCCCATGCCCCATGCCCCATGCCCCATGCCCCATGCCCATGCCCCATGCCCTTTGCAATTCTTATTTTTTCCCTGACTTTTCCCTAAACATTCCACAGCGTTTCCACAGGCCAGTCTGAGGTTTTCCACAGATTCGACAAAGTTTTCCACAGAAATTAACGGCACGGTAGCATCTTGCTGCGGAATTGGGGATTTCCTTAACTTGCTGCCTAATTCCTCATAAACCCACCAACACATAAAGATATGTAACAAAAAATGCCCTAAAAAGCTTATTCTTTGGTAAACCTTTTTTTTATATAAAGGAGTTTGTAATATTTCGCAACATTGACAAACCCACCCCCTCATAGCGCACAATGATGCGACCGACCTAAAAAAAAGCGCTCTGATTTCGGCTGTGCCTGCACCTGTATCCGGCCGAAGGGGGGGTTCTGTTTTCAATTTATTAGCGAGACTAAAAAAAATGATGAACCCAACAGTCAGTATTTTTGCTGAAATTCCCGAAACGCTGCACGATTCTCTCAAAACTTACCTGGAAACCCATCCCGAATGGGATCTAGACCGAGTATTTTGCGCGGCCCTGTCGCTGTTTTTGTTGCAGAATGCCGATAGCGGTACGCCTGAAGCTTCGCGCAGTTATCGCCAAGCTGCGAGAGTTTATCTCGAAACTCTGTTTCAATCTCCTCAAGACTTGCACAGCAACAATGTAACTCCCTCGTCCTGAGAACTATCGCTTATAGCTTAATGCCGAGCCCCATTGCATCTCCCTTAAGAAGCAGGGCGGTTTCATTCTCACGAAAATCGGGATTTTGTAGGGGTAGTGCTACCCCTACTCCCGGTGCCTACCCCCTCCACGGACGAGGGAATCGGTGTTTCAAATATTGGGGCAGCCACGGGGGGATTGGGGCAACCACGGGGGGATTGGGGCAACCACGGGGGGATTGGGGCAACCACGGGGGGATTGGGGCAACCACGGGGGGATTGCCCCTACAAGAGAATGAAAAATCCCCCCGGACTATCAGGGGATGCCGGGGGGATAAGCTGCCTTAATCGTCAAACAGTAGACGGGTAGTACATAAGACGCGCTTGTTTACACGCATGGTGCGGCGCACCCTACAGGCTACAAACTAATGGCTGAAGACTACATCATGCCCATGCCGCCCATGCCACCCATGCCACCCATGCCGCCCATGCCGCCCATGCCGCCCATGCCGCCCATGCCACCCATGTCGCCCATGTCGCCGCCGGCTTTTTTCTTCTCGGGTTTTTCGACAATCACAGCTTCAGTGGTCAATACCATACCAGCAATGGAACCGGCATTTTGCAAAGCCGATCGCACCACCTTAGCGGGGTCAATAATCCCGGCGGCAATCATATCTTCGTACACGTCGGTAAGAGCGTTGTAGCCAACGTTGAACTCGCTAGCCCGCACTCGCTCGATGACGATCGAACCTTCAACGCCGGCATTATCAGCAATTTGACGCAAAGGTGCTTCCAAAGCTTTCTTCACCAAGTCAGCGCCTACTTGTTCTTCGCTGTCTAAAGTATTTCTGATCGCATCTATTTTTGTAATCAGGTGAATTAGCGTCGTCCCACCTCCGGCAACGATACCTTCTTCCACAGCAGCTTTAGTAGCGTTCAGAGCGTCTTCAATACGCAGTTTACGGTCTTTGAGCTCGGTTTCGGTAGCTGCGCCGACTTTAATTACAGCGATGCCGCCGGCGAGTTTGGCGATGCGTTCGGTTAGCTTTTCCTTGTCGTAGTCGGAATCCGTCGCTTCTAGCTGTTTGCGGATTTGCTCGATCCGTTTTAGCACGTCAGCTTTGTGTTCTTCGCCAGCAACAATGATCGTGTTTTCTTTGTCGATCGTAATTTTGCGGGCGGTACCGAGCATTTCTAGGGTTGCGGTATCGATGCTGAGTCCGACTTCTTCAGAAATCAGTTGACCGCCGGTGAGCACGGCGATATCTTGAAGCATAGCTTTGCGTCGATCGCCAAAACCAGGAGATTTGGTTGCTGCGATGTTCAATACGCCGCGGGCTTTGTTGACTACCAGAGTTGCCAAAGCTTCGCCTTCAATATCTTCGGCGATAATTAGCAGCGGTTGACCTGTGCGGGCGATTTTTTCGAGAACTGGAATTAGTTCTTGAATCGAGCTAATTTTTTTGTCGGTAATCAGGATGCGAGCGTTTTCGTACTCAACTTCCATGCGATCGGTGTTGGTGACGAAATACGGAGAAAGATATCCGCGATCGTACTGCATCCCTTCGACAACTTCCAATTCTGTTGTCAGAGATTTGGACTCTTCTACAGTAATTACGCCGTCTTTCGTGACTTTTTCCATTGCTTGGGCAATCATGGCGCCGACTTCTTCGTCGTTACCGGCGGAGACCGTGGCGACCTGAGCAATGGCGCTTCCTTCGACGGGTTTGGCCAATTTCTCGATTTCCAGCACCAAGTGGGCGATCGTTTTTTCAATACCCCGGCGCAGCGCGACTGGGTTTGCGCCTGCTGCGACATTCTTCAAACCTTCGCGAATGAGGGATTGAGCGATAACCGTTGCGGTTGTTGTGCCGTCGCCTGCGATATCTTTAGTTTTGGAGGCGACTTCTTGAATTAAGCGAGCGCCGGCATTTTCCAGGGGATCTTCGAGCTCGATATCCCTAGCAACGGTGATACCGTCGTTAACTATTTGGGGAGCGCCGTATTTCTTTTCCAATAGGACATTCCGGCCTTTCGGGCCCAAGGTGATGCGGACAGCATCGGCGAGTTGATTGACGCCGCGTTCTAGTGCCCGCCGAGATTTGTCGCTAAATGCAACTATTTTGGTCATGTTTGTCTCCAATCGCTTACATTAGCAAATTTAGCACTCTCTGAGTCTGAGTGCTAAGTTGATCGATTTTTGATTGTAGCGCGCCTCAACGGTGTGGGGGATTGGGGGGACGGATGGGAGATTTGGGCGAGCTCGTTCCGGGTGGCTAAGGACAGGGCAATGCCGTGTCCCCACATATCTCGTGTCGCCACAGATATAATGTGGTTTGTTACATATCGATATAATCAGGTTTTGGTTCAGGCCAAAACCTAATTTTGATGGCGCGTTATCCCAAAGCAGAATTTTTATTAAAAATTTCTTAACTTGTGTTTTCGGTCATCTACCTTTCGATAGAGTTTCTATTATTTTTTTTCGACCTTCTACCTTCTATAGCAACCACGCCCGACGATGATGACGTTCTTAATTGCTGAAACATGAGCTGAAGATTGCGCCTTCCTTCTTCCTTCTTCCTTCTTCCTTCTTCCTTCTTCCTTCTTCCTTCAGCATCCATCCGTTACATCCGTTACAAAATCCGCTGCCGAACCTTCTTCCTTCTTCCTTCTTCCTTCTTCCTTCTTCCTATGGCTCGTTATTCTCGACTGCAAAAACTCGGTTCTTATATGCGCCCGCACTGGAAACCAACCTTCTGGGGCGTTTTTTCGCTATTAGTTGTCAATGCTGTGGGCGTTTACATTCCCCTGCTGATTCGGAATGCAGTTGACACTCTCCAAGTGGCGACAAAATTTGACGAAGTTTTCAACTTCGTGGCACTAATTCTGATTCTCGCCTCAATTATGTGGGTAATTCGGATGGCGTCGCGGATTTTGCTATTTGGCGTCGGGCGTCAAGTCGAATTTGACCTCAAACAGCAAATATTTAATCATTTATTAACATTAGAACCGTCTTATTTTGCTGCCAATACGGTAGGAGATTTAATTAACCGCGCTACTTCCGATTTGGACAATATTCGGCGCTTGGTGGGGTTTGCGGTGCTGAGTTTGGCGAATACGGCATTTGCCTATGCTTTGACTTTGCCGGTGATGCTGGGGATTAATGTACGGCTGACGCTGTTCGCGATCGCAGTTTATCCTTTAATGCTGGTTTTGGTACAGTTATTTAGCGACAAACTTCGCATCCAACAGTTAGCCGTGCAAGAGGAATTGTCGGCGATGAGCGATTTAATTCAAGAAGATATGAGCGGGATGTCCGTAATTAAAATCTACGCTCAAGAAGAGAACGAACGCCGAGCTTTTCGCAATTCCAATGCGAAGTTGCTATCAGCAAATTTAGAATTAGCAAAAACTAGAAACTTTATTTTTCCACTGCTGGGCGGTTTGGCAAGCATCAGTTTGTTGGTGCTGCTTTCTGCTGGTGGCGGGGCAATTGCTAATGGTCAAATTAGCATTGGCGATTTTGTGGCGTTGCTGATTTATGTCGAGCGTTTGGTGTTTCCGACGGCGCTGTTGGGTTTCACAATTACTGCTTACCAGCGGGGAGAAGTGAGTGTCGATCGCATCGAATCAATTTTGACTGTGGAACCGCAAATTAAGGATGCTGCCGATGCAGGTGAACTGCCAACTCCAGTCAAAGGTGAAATTGTGGCCCGCCATCTAAATTATACTTATCCCGGGGCTAGGACACCGGCGCTTAAAGATGTTGATTTTACCATAAAACCGGGCGAAACTGTCGCAATTGTCGGGGCGATCGGCTCGGGAAAATCAACTTTAGCTAATGCGCTGCCACGCTTGCTAGATATCGATCCGGGTCAGTTATTTGTAGACGGACAGGATATTACCGAGGTAAAATTGACAGAATTGCGCGGGGCGATCGCCTACGTTCCGCAAGAAAGTTTTCTATTCGGCACTACCATCAAGAATAACATCCGCTACGGAAACCCTTTAGCGGAACAGCCGGAGATTGAAGCCGCGGCAAAACAAGCGCAAATTCACGCCGAAATCCTCAACTTTCCGCAGGAGTACAAAACAGTTGTCGGCGAGCGCGGCATTACTTTATCCGGCGGCCAGCGCCAGCGGACGGCACTTGCTCGCGCTTTGTTAGTTGACGCCCCGGTGTTAATTTTGGATGACGCTCTTTCTAGCGTTGACAATCAAACTGCTACCGACATTTTGCAAAACTTGGCAACGGGAACCGATCGCAAAACGGTAATTTTTATCTCGCATCAAATGTCAGCGGCGGCCAGTGCCGATCGCATTTTTGTGATGGAGAAAGGAGAAATAGTTCAGAGTGGGACTCACGTTGAATTGGTAGGGCAAACAGGGCTTTATCAGTATTTGTGGAACCAGCAAAAATTAGAGGAATTGCTGCATTGACAAGTGACAGATACTTTGAGTCATACCAAATGTGGTAGCATCGGAATTAATATTACCCACAGCTTTCCACACCGCGAGTGTCCAGTGTCCCTACAATTAATCCGGGTAGGGACACAGCACTGCCGTGTCCTCTATATAATTTCGGTGCAACCGGAAACGACACCATAGGATTTTGGGGAGCAAGAAGCCACCAAATTTATTGCCCCCCGATTTTAATTAGCTACATTACTGAAGGGGATTTCTTGTTGTTGTTGAAACAATTTAATCGATTGCAGACTATCTGAAGCAGCATCCCAAAGAATGAATTGGAAGCAGTCAGGAATATCGCGAATTGTCAGTGATTTTGAATTAGCAAGCAGGTGAATATTAGCATTGTGACAAGCCTGAAGATTATAGTTAGGTATGCGCTCAGAGAGATGATGAATATTGTGGTAAGCAATATCAGCGGAAAACCAATTGAGAATAGTTGGTAATTTTAGGTAACTACTGCCTTCAATTGCGCCAAGAAGATAGTCCCAACCTTCGGATTTATGAGCGTAGGAACCGTCAAAATTATGCTGAACAAAGAAAATACAGATAAATATCGCTGCTGAACAGGTCATGACAATTGAGTAAACACTCCAGAAAAAGCCAAACCCCAGTAAGTTGCTCATATAAATCCAGCTACCAACAACACAAATATTGTTGAAGAGTAAATCCCAAAACTCAGCCGTCGTATACCAATGTTTGGATTTATAAGAAGCAATGATTGCAGATAAACCCATGCCTAAATCTTGATTTAGACAAGCAAAAATATGTCGGATAAAACCCGTAATTCCTAAGATTAGCGCGAGTCTGGGCTTAATAATTAGATAGAAAAAACCACCGGGAAACAGCATCAATGGGTGTCTGAGTAACTGATACATCTTTTGACTAAATGGACTTAGCGCCGCAAATTTTTCGGTGGATATCAACGCCGAAGGGCCACGGTACATATCCCAATTACCATTATGTTTGTGGTGATAAGCGTGTCCCCTCGACCAGGGGTACTGAGGAATCGCATTGATGATACCTAGCAGAAAACCCATAATGCGATTGACTTTTTTGGAACTAAAAAGAGAATAGTGCCCGCAATCGTGCATCAAAGAGAAACAACGTCCTGAAAAAAGTGTCATCAACACCATTATCGGCGGCAGCAGGAATACAGAAATAGCAGCAGCTTTAAATGCTAAAAACCATAAGAATATATAAGGAATAACTGTATTGAGTATTTGGCAAGTAGCTTTCAAATTGTTGCTCTTCATATAAGGAGCTAGCACAAAATCCGACTTTTTGATCGCGCTTTTCATTCAGTATATCTATGGTGTGTGGATAAGTGCTTAGCTTAGCATCACAGTTGCGGGACAGCGGCGGATTTACCCCGGACTTTCCCCGTTTCTTCCAAAGGTTTTTTTGTGGGAACCGATTTTGGCACATTTATGAGGTTATCACAACTCTGGTTTGTTTACAAAAAAAACTGTGAAGCCTGTTAGCAGCCGAACAAATTGCTGCACCGGAAGGCATTAATATGATTGATTGGTTGCACGATCGACCTTTGGTGATGTATGCCGCTATTTTTGCTTGCATCGTATGTGCCACACTTTACCGTACCGGGATCTACCCTCAACTCGATCGCACGCTCAAAAGTTGGGCTACTGGCGAAAACTTTTTATTGGCGGGCTATAGGGGCGATCGCAAACAGCCCATCTCGGAAACCAAAGCTGACACAACATCCACAACCGTAGAGGATTTTGGCTAAAGTCCTTGAGAAGAGAATTTGAGGAGCGATCGTAATTGCCTGCGTTTTTGTGCTCGGAGATAGCTCGGATTTGCTACAATCTAATCGCACACGCGACTAGAAATGGGTTATGACCGAACTATTAGATGAGACGCTTTCTATTGAAATGGCGACTCGCATCAAAAGCAACCGTAAAAACTGCTTTGACAACGCCTGTAAAGCAGCGTTAGCCACCGAGGGCGCGATTTATGTTCAAGGCTTTTTAGCTGTGCCCGGAGTGCCATATAAACCCATCGAGTATAGCTGGATTGAACTCGACGAGCGAATTGTTGACCCAACATTTCCCCATCTCGGTTTCATCGCTCAAGACATTCATTACTTCCCAGTCCAGCGCTTCAGCGTCAAGAAACTCAAAGCAATCCTAGAAGAATCAAAAGAAGATTATCCTGAAGACGACCCGCTGCCGATTTATGGCAATCAACCTTATGAATATTACGGCGATTTGATGTTAGGCGGTAGCGATTACCAAAATGCTTACGATTTGGCGGCCGCTAAATGCAGAGAATTAAACCAACCCAAAAAACAGGATGCGAACTAATTCAGGACTTACCAAAAAATGGTTTGGCGCGCTACTTCCAGCGGTACTGTAGCAACTGTTGTGTCGATTAATATACTTCATCATGACTTCCCAAATCTACAAACACAGCTTTTCCGTCTTCTGTAAAGTAGAAAAGTACCCTTTCGTCGTAATCTACGCTAAAGCTCCAAAACTCCTTGAGCCTACCGGACAATTTATGAGTTTTTAAGCTTGGTTCAAACGGCTCTCTGATGAACTGTTCCAGCTTTTGCCAAAACCTAGCCTCCTAATCAGCATCGCCTTTGATCCGCTTTTTGAAAGCACGCTTGAATGAAGAACTGAAACTGACTTCCACAATTATTCCTCTATCATTACTCTGAGTTCATTGATGTTAGCGAAAAATTTCAGTTCACCTTTTTGTTCTTCAATCTGCGCTGACTTAAAGTTTTGATACATCTCTTCGCGACGTTCTTCCCGGAGATATTGCTTCAACAACAGTTGAAGCTCTTGCTTTTCGTCAGTAGAAAGATTCTTAATCGTCTCGACCACATCACTGAAAGTCATAACTTACAAAACCCTATTGTGCTGATTTGATTATAGCAAAAAATATTCTTTTGGTTGACTTTCGTTTCTCGTTCCCCGGCTCTGCCTCGTCTTAAAAAAAGCAAAAAATCTCACTATTTACCATTTTCAAACTTCCAAGATTCAGGAAACCTCGAATAATGAAAAGCAGCCAATAACGGATCTGAGTTCTGATTTCCAATCAAATCAGCCAATAATTTAGCCGTCACCGGAGCCAACAAAATGCCATTGCGGTAATGCCCCGCAGCCAGCGTCAAATTCTCCCAAGCACTAGCACCCAAAATCGGCAATTCATCGGTCGTAGCCGGCCGAAATCCCCACCAAAACTCCAGAATCGGATAATTTTGTAATTCGGGATATAACTTAATCGCTCCTGCTAGCAAACTTTGCATTCCCGCAGGTGTATTTCCCGGCGTGAAATCTACATTTTCGCTAGTTGCGCCAATAATAATTCTGCCATCTTGACGTGGCACAATATAAATGCCAGTCCCGAATAGAACGGTTTGTAGGGGCTGGATAACTCCACAATCTTCTGGTACACATACTGATAGCATTTGTCCCTTTCTTGGAAAAACAGGAACATTCAATAATTTCTCAGACCAAGGGCCCGCCGCCAAAACATAACGGTCAGCTTGTAATTTTCCTGCCGTTGTTTCCACTCCAAAAACTCGGTTTCCCTGCCGAATGATTTCCTCTGCACTGCCTTGAATAATCTCAATCTGCAATTCTTTAGTTGCGGCCTGAAGCGTCCGAAATAAAGCGCGGTTGTCTACTTGAGCGTCGTCAGGATACCACCAACCGCCAATTACTTCTTGACCTAATCCAAACTGGTGTTGGCGAACAGTATCTCTGTCCAACCATTGATAATTAAGGTTTGACAAAAGTGGCTTTTCTTGAGGCTCGTTTTGACAAACTGGTGCGAGAATTCCCGATCGCCAATATCCCGTTTTTAATCCGGTAATATCTTCTAGCTGTTCCACCCAGACGGGATACAGTGCGCGGCTTTGCACGCACAAATCCAGCATCGGACTGGGGGGAATTCGTTCGGCTTGGGGGGCAAGCATTCCCGCAGCAGCCCGAGCCGTCGGTTGTTTAGAATCGGCGGTGAGAACCGCGACAGATGCCCCTCGCAATTTCAGTTCTACTGCTAGCGAAAGACCAATTATTCCGCCGCCAATAATCAGAATATCTTTAGATGAATTCATTAACTTTTATATGGACTTTCTGGCTTTTTTGACCTCTCGGGTTTCTTTATGGTAAGGTGCCCTGTGTGCACCTTACAGTGAGAATTCTTGCACAAGTCTTACAGATTATCTGGCAAGGCGATCGTCCTATCTGCCTTCCTTAACAAAAAATCTATGCTTGGGGTTTCCAGACAGTTTCAGAACCTTGACCCCAGAAACCGTCATATTTTGTCACCTTAATATCGCCTAAAACCTTGGTTTGGCAGGACAAACGGCGGTTGGAGGCGGGAGAATGGGGAGGAACCGAAAGTCGGGCTTTTTCGCGCCACTGGGACTCGGAAACTTCGCCCTCGACGGTGACGGCGCAAGTGCCGCAAGTGCCGAGGCCGTGGCAGTTGATGACTTTGGCGTTGCCGTTGTAGAGATCGATGCCGTTTTTGAGCAATACTTCACGGAGATTGGCTCCGCGATCGCACTCAAATGTTTTTCCTTGCGCTTGTACCTTGACCACAGCAATTTACCCCAGTTAGATTTATGTTAATTTTCCTATATATTATCGCATTAAATTCAAATAAATTCATCTAATATGGTAAGTGATATATTACCAATTTCTCGATCGCAATTTCCCATGACAAATCGGCTCTGGATCTACGATACCACGCTGCGAGACGGTGCTCAGTGTGAGGGACTCTCCTTATCTCTCGAAGACAAACTGCGAATTGCTCGACAGTTAGACAGTTTAGGAATTCCCTTTATTGAAGGCGGCTGGCCGGGGGCGAATCCTAAAGACGTACAATTTTTTTGGCGTCTCAAAGAACAGCCCCTAACTCAAGCCGAAGTTGTAGCTTTTTGTTCGACTAGGCGGCCGGGAACTACGGCAGCTAATGATGAAATGTTGCAGGCTATTTTGTCCGCCGGTACTCGCTGGGTGACGCTGTTTGGCAAGTCCTGGGATTTGCACGTTATTGAAAGTTTGAAGACTACGCTAGAAGAAAATCTGGCGATGATTCGAGATACAATTGAATATTTACGGAGTCAGGGAAGGCGCGTTATTTACGATGCCGAACACTGGTTTGACGGCTACAAACACAATCCAGATTATGCTATTAAAACTTTAGAAGCTGCCGCCGATGCCGGTGCAGAATGGCTAGTGCTTTGCGATACTAACGGGGGTACTTTACCTCACGAAGTCAGTCAGGTAGTTTGCGATGTTTTAGAAGCTTTAGGAACCAATCGCGAAAAATCTTTACAATTAGGAATTCACACTCACAACGACTCAGGAGTTGCGGTTGCTAATGCTTTGGCTGCTGTGCGGGAAGGAGTGAGGATGGTACAGGGAACTATTAACGGTTACGGCGAACGCTGCGGCAATGCCGATTTATGTTCCTTAATTCCTAATTTTCAGCTAAAGTTGGGTCAGAATTGCATTGAAGACGAGCAATTAGTTAGATTAACTCAAGTAAGTCGATCGATTAGTGAAATTGTCAATCTAGCTCCCGATGATCATGCTCCTTTTGTCGGTCTTTCAGCTTTTGCTCACAAAGGGGGAATTCACGTATCGGCTGTTGAGAAAAATCCGTTAACTTACGAACATTTGGAACCGGAAAAAATTGGCAACAGGCGGCGAATTGTGATTTCGGATCAAGCGGGTTTGAGCAATGTTTTGGCGAAGGCGCGCACTTTTGGCATGGATCTCGATCGCAAAAATCCTGCTTGCCGCCAAATTTTGGAAAAATTGAAAGATTTGGAAAGTCAGGGATATCAATTTGAGGGTGCTGAGGCGTCTTTTGAATTGTTAATGCGGGAGGCCTTGGGAAAGCGCAAGCATTTATTTGAAATCAAAGGTTTTCAAGTTCACTGCGATAAAGGTAGGGAGGAAACAGTTAATTCTTTAGCAACGGTGAAAGTGACTGTTAACGGTCAAGATATTCTGGAATGCGCGGAAGGAAACGGGCCTGTTTCGGCACTTGATGCGGCTTTGCGGAAGGCTTTGCGGAATTTTTATCCGGCAATTACTGATTTTAACTTAACCGATTATAAGGTGCGAATTCTGGACGGATGTGCGGGAACTTCTGCTAAAACTCGCGTCTTGGTTGAGTTTAGCAACGGTCAAGACCGCTGGACGACTGTGGGGGTTTCTGGTAATATTTTGGATGCTTCTTATCAGGCGGTTGTTGAGGGTTTGGAGTATGGTTTGGTTTTGGGAGATAGGGAGGCGATCGTTTTAACTGTGTCGAGTTATTAGGTTAACGGCGAAGAGAAGTTGCCTGAATATCGATGTTTAAATAGATACCAGGCGATTTCAAGATAGAGTTAGCCAATTTAAAAAGAGTGAAACCTGATACCATTTTTTTAAAGATGTGATAGAGATAGAGAATGTAAGATCCAAGACCATCCGGTGAGAAAACCAATGACACGCTCGGTGAAAGATGCCAAAATTTCCTGGACTTTTATGCGGAGTTCGTCAAGATTACTAAACACCGACCAAGCTAAAAAATCTTTCAGATATTCCCACACTCTTTCTGTAGGATTTACTTCGGGACAAGCCGGAGGCTGAAATAGTAAAATAACATTGTCTGGTAATTCAGATGAGTCCAACTTATGAGCGGGTGCGTTATCAACTTGAATGATGTGTAATTGCTCAGGATATTGTATTGACAAAAGTTGTAAATATGCTCCAAAACAAACTTTGTCTAAATGGGAAAACTCCCAAAAAAAACTTTTTCCAGTAGCGCTCGATACTGCCCCATACAGCCAAAAACACTCAAATTTCCATTGATGCTTCCCGACGGGCTTTACGCCTGAAAGCGTCAGCTTACGCCGACGAATTGTATGCAGTCCTAGCCGCGTTTCATCACTGCACCAAAAGATGACTTTTTTATATTTGTTTACTTGAGGTAAAGCTTGGTATAGTAGAGCTTTTATCTGTTGATGCAAGTTATTTTTGAATTCATTAATTGCCGTAGATTTCTGAGAAATACTGCGAGGTAGGGGAATTTTTAATTTACTTTTTAATTCCCCTCTAACTAAAGAATATACAGCCTGGTAACTACTGGCTATTCCTTTAATCAACCAGAGCCAAAGATGAACTTCTTTATAACTCTGAAATCCTTCGGGGTCTCTCAACTCTTGTTGCAATGAAGCTGCTATTTCAACTGAGAACTTTTTTGGGCGACCAAAAACCTGGCGATTTTTTAACAAATTTTCCAGACCACCCTTTTTATATTGAAAGAGCCAGCGATGAATTGTCGCCTCACTTTTACCTAAAACTGCCGATACTTCCCGCACAGTTCCTACTTGTTTAGACTGAAACAAATAAAGCATTTGGACTTTGTTATAAGCTAGGATTCTTTTTTGTTGTTTGAGTATTTCTCGCAAACTTTCTACAGATTCGGTAATCTTTATATGAGGACGACCAGACATTGTAATTCTCTCCTTTACTTTTTACACAAGTCTATCACATCTTTAAAAAAATGGTATGAGATTTTACATCATGCTCAATAAGGCTTTTATGGGCTGGCTATAAGATCCCACCGACAAGAAATTCATTCTTTGTGGAACAGGCCCGAAAGCCTGTTAAATGAGAATGGTGCTCGGGGCGTGAGTCAAACCAAACCTCCCATTAATCTGGTCTGCATCGGGAATGAACATCGGGTAAAGTTTCGGGTGATGCGTTACATAAAAATAGCATTTCCATTTGCTAACTACATCCCCTAAAGATTTAAATGTTTGGTTAGTAGGGTCTCCTTGTACCCATCCTAAAATACCGCTTTTAAAGTGATTTACCGATGTCGGCCGCCAAATTTTTGTTTTTTTTACAAACAAATCTTAATCATTCATCTAATTCTTTAAATTCGCGAATTGTCTGTCGATCCTAAAAATCGGGCAGGAGTTATCCTAGTTGTTTGATCCAATTCATAATTGTGGTATGATGTACACCTTTGACTCTTTCAATCTCCCTAAAACCCATGCCATTAACATACATTTGTAGGCATTCGTCTTTCACTTCTTGAGCATAACCTCTGTGAGGTTGATAGCAGTCTATAAATTGTCTACCACAGGTAACACACAGGTAGTTCTGCTTACCTTTTTTTCGCCCATTTTTATTGATATGAGTTGACTTACATTCAGGACATTTCATAGAATATGACTTGTGTTAAATTGTTTTTTGTGAATGGCTCTCCGAATCAATTATATCTTAATTCAGCAACGCCGATTATTTAATAATGTGGTGCGTGATGACACAATCATTTTTGCTTGCTATTTATGCTAACTCTGTATGAGGATTTTCATGCCTCATACAGAGTTACCAGTCTCTTTCAATTGCCCATTCTAGCTAAGACTACTTTTTCACCTCCTTATTATTACCTTCCCCAACGATCGATCGCATTCCTTCGAGGGTAGCGGGAATGCTGCGCGGGTCCATAAACATCACCTTGCTGCTGTCGCTGGTGCCTATTTTTAGACCCATATCCAGATAGTTTTGAGCTAACAAAAATTGTAAAGCTTCCCGGGCATTGGGGTCATTTTGCAGAGTTTTGCCGATGATTTGCAAGGCCTCAGAAGTAGCTTGAGCTTTCAAAACCTGACTTTGGCGTTCTGCTTGAGCTTTCAGGACGATCGCCTTTTGTTGAGCTTCCGCTTCCAAAATAGTCGCTTTTTGGCGCGCTTCTGCATCCAGAACTTGCGCTTCAGCTTTACCTTTGGCGCTGTTAACTGCTGACTCGCGTTCGCCCTCGGATGTCAGAATTGCCGCCCGCTTGCGTCGATCGGCTGCCATCTGCAATTCCATCGATTCCTGTACAGTTTTAGAAGGGATAATATCCCGCAATTCTACCCGCGTTACTTTCACTCCCCAAGGATCGGTAACAATATCTAAGTCTCTGAGCAAGATTTCATTAATTTGAGAACGAGCAGTAAAGGTTTGTTCTAGATCCAGTTGACCCATTTCGGCGCGAATTTGAGTCAGCACCATATTTACCATTGCTGACTGGAGATTTTCTACTTTGTAACAAGCTTTTTCCAAGTCTACAATGCGCCAGTAAACCACAGCATCAACGGTGAAGGAAACGTTGTCGCGGGTAATACAAGCTTGCGGGGGAATATCTAAGACTTTTTCCCGAATTGTTTGCTCGTACACGACGCGATCGAGAAACGGCGTGACAAAATTCAAACCGGGTTCCAGTTTCTTGCCGCTGTATTTTCCTAAAGTTTCCACCAGCGCTTCATTTCCCTGATTGATAATCTTGACGGAACCTGCGAGGGCTGAGCCGCCTAAAGCTAAAAATACAAGTAAAAAAATTTGTTCCACGGTTGCCTCCTATAAATGTTGACTGTTGACTGTTGACTGTTGACTGTTGACTGTTGACTGTTGACTGTTGACTGTTAAATGTTTGTGGACTAATGACTAATGACTAATGACTAATGACTAATGACTAATGACTACTGACTACTGACTACTGACTAATGACTACTGACTACTGACTAATGACTACTGACTACTGACTACTGACTACTAATTGCCTGTGATTAATTACGCATTTTGTTTAAGAATGCAAGAGATTTTCTGGCAAAACTATCAGAGTAGTGCCTTTACGTCCGACGACAATTACGTTTTGGTTGGGGGGGATAGTGGCCTTCGTGTCTTCGCAGCGAGCTTGCCAAGAATTCCCCTCATAAATGACTCTGCCGGCTTCTCCGGGGGGAATTTCTGTTAAAGTTTTTGCTTCCTGAGAATCTGCGATCGCCCTTGCCGTGCCTTTTGGTATCAACCGCCGAGACAGCAGCACAAAAACGGTCGAAAATACCATCCACAGGAATATTTGTAAATTAACGTAAGGTAGAACTAGAGAGCATCCAGCTACGGCGAAGGCGCTCAGTCCCATCATAAAAGCGACAAAAGCAGTCGGGAGAAATATCTCTGCCAAACAGAGCAAAGACCCAGCTATCAGCCAAAGGAGCGTCGGAGTCAAGATCATAAAAAGGAATAGTGATATTATTTAGATTCTTAGATTTGAAATTTAAGATTTAAGAATTGCCAAAAACTGACTCTGCAAGGGTTTGCGACTTGCAGCCCCTCAGAGCGATTTTTCGCACAGCGGTACGACGTTGAGGCTTCCATCGTACTCCAAGTCTGAGTTTAGTAACTTAAATTACAATTTAAGCCGGTGCAGGCTGGCAGAAACTACAATTTCTAGGGGCCCAAAGGCAGTTAAGAAATTGATAGGGGCTAAAATCAGTTTATTCTCAAGCTCATGAATTTGAGCTTGCGAATCATATATCTTGAGAATGTTTTTACACAAACTATTTCGATATGATCAGCAGTTTCTCCGAACCCATTTATTGCCCGAATCTTAGCTGTCCCGATCCCCGCAATACCTTTGGCCGCCAGCACTGTGCAGCGTGCGAAACGGATTTAATTTATCGCTATGTGTGGGTGGTGGGAGAAGCAGCCGAGGAAGTGCCGGCGGGTAAGGTAATAGCCGATCGATACTTTGTCATTGCACCCCAAATCTGGCTCGACAGCCGTCCAGCGTTGCCTCCCAGCGTCCCGGAACAACTGCCGGATACGATTATGCCTTACCTGCATTTGTATCCCCAACGGCTGCATACGCCGGAAGTCTACGGTTTTTGTTCGCTTGGGGAAGCACCGGAAGCGACAGAGGTGCTGTTGTTGGAAAATGTGCCCATCAATAATTTCGGTCGCCTGTATCCTTCTATTTTAGAATCTTGGTCTGGGACAAGCGCCGCGCGCCAAGTTTACTGGCTGTGGCAAATGCTCCAACTGTGGGCGCCGCTGTCGGAACAGGGAGTCGCTTCGAGTTTGCTGGTACCGGAAAATTTGCGGGTGGAAGGTTGGCGGGTACGCCTGCTGGAACTGCACCGGGGCAATTTTGTACCGACGCTGCGGGATTTGGGAGATGTGTGGTCAGGTTTGGTGGAATCAGCGCAACCCGAGGTGCAGTCGAAACTCGGAGAGATTTGTCAGTTTATGCGCCGCAGCAGCATGAATTTCGACGCGATCGCCCTGGAACTAAACGATTTAATATTAGAACAAGCCGCTAAATTGCCTCTGCACTTAGAAGTAGTCGGCATGACTGATACCGGGCCGCAGCGCTCCCAAAATGAAGACAGTTGCTATCCGACTGCTGCTGATTTTCAATTTAGCAAAACTTCAGGGGGCGAGAAACTAATTCCTTACTTGACAATGGTTTGCGACGGGGTTGGAGGCCACGAAGGAGGAGAAGTTGCCAGTCAATTAGCCGTGCAGTCCCTGAAAGCTTTAATCCAAAATTTGCTCTCAGAAATTGCTCAACAAGAAGAGTTGATGACGCCAACAATGGTGATCAAGCAACTCGAAGAAATAGTCAGAGTTGTGAATAATGTGATTTCCGCTCAAAATAATGAGCAGGGAAAAGAGTTGCGACAGCGGATGGGGACGACTTTGGTGATGGCCCTCCAGTTGCCTCAAAAAGTGAAAATTTCCGAGGATTTGCCCTCGAATAACAGCCACGAACTTTATTTAGTCAATGTTGGAGACAGCCGCGCTTATTGGATTGGCAAAAATTACTGTCACCGGCTGACTGTGGACGACGACGTAGCCTCAAGGGAAGTCCAGCTAGGACATTGTTTATATTGGGAGACTCAACTGCGATCGGATGCAGGAGCCCTGACTCAAGCTTTGGGTACGCGGGATGCCGATTTCCTGCGCCCGACGATTCAGCGATTTATTGTCGAAGAGGAAGGCTTACTGCTGCTGTGTTCCGACGGTTTGAGCGACAACGACTGGGTAGAGAAATCTTGGGAGAATTATGGCCCAGAGGTGCTCGAGGGCAAAATGTCTTTAGAAGCCGCAGTTCAGTCTTGGATTCGTCTGGCCAACGAGAAAAACGGTTATGACAACACCTCCGTGGTGGCGACTCACTGTCGGATGTCGCCGGAGAGATTGGTACTGTTTGATCCGGCCGTGGCCTCAGCGCCGGCGTCAGCGCCAGTGTCAGCCTCGGTGTCGCTGCCGCCTTCCCTCGCGGCGTCCCTCCAGAAGTCCGGGAGGATTCCAGAATCTCAGCTTTCAGAATCGTCCAAACAGTTGTTGTACCCCGAAACTTCCCCCGCCCCGGAACCCTTTCAAAAACGGCGATCCAAGCTGCCGCTGCCCCTACTGGGGGTGTTGGGGCTGATATTAGCCGGCGGCGGTTTAGGTTTGTGGGTGCAAAGCCTCCAAAGCCCCCAGCCAGATCCGGCACAACTTCCCCCACCGCCGGAAACTCCCGCCCCAAGTCCTTCGGAGAGTCCCTCGCCCGATAGCGAGAGTCCCTCGCCGTCGCCCGAATCGACTCCTGCGGAAATTCCGCTGCCCGATAGCGAGAGTCCCTCGCCGTCGCCCGAATCGAGTCCTGCGGAAATTCCGCCGCCCGATAGCGAGAGTCTCTCGCCGTCGCCCGAATCGACTCCTGCGGAAATTCCGCCGCCCGAAGAAGCGGAAACTCCTTTGCCATCAGCGGAGTAAGGGAGAGTCTCTCGCCGTCGCCCGAATCGACTTTTGAGCTGACAAAACAATGCTTCGAGCGTCGCAGCTCTCTACTATCCCAATTCGGGAAAACTTTCCCAGTGTAAATGGAATGATTTCTGGTAGAGGTCATTGATTTACAGCATATTCCATGTAGATGTAGATCGCGAGAAACCGGGTTTTTTGAACAGAATGACTAAGGATGCGAGAACTGTAAAGAAACCTGGTTTCTGGGGTGTACTTCATAAACCTGGAATACGCTGTATATAAATCACACTTCACAGGGGATCATCTCACTTTTGCAGCCCTCCGCTAGAAATTGGAGTTTTGAGGAAAGAGGCAGAAGGAAGGAGCCAGAAGAAGTGTTTTTACTAATATGAGATGCTCCATCACAGTTAATGATTTTGTATCATAGTCCGCTTGCAGAAACAAGATGGCTAAAAAGTCAGCCATCGCTACAAAAAGTAGTTAAAAATGCTTAAGAATCTCCATGCAGCTAACAATTAGCGATTAGGAACTAACAACATAAGCTTTTTTATATTGACCACGAATTTCAAAGGTGGTACCCGCCACGTGATTTATCCGTGCAATCAATCCAAAATCGAAAATCGAAAATCAGAAGAGCCCCCGCATTTATCCGTGGGGTCGCCTCTAAAATCTAAAATCGAAAATCTAAAATCGATTGACATCGAAAATCGAAAATCAGAAGAGCCCCCGCATTTATCCGTGGGGTCGCCTCTAAAATCTAAAATCGAAAATCTAAA